>DAOVTM010000444.1 GCA_030633145.1 Desulfobulbaceae bacterium | reverse complement strand
GCCACGAATCGCGCTGTCCATGAGTTCCCTGTCATCGATTGGCTCGACATAATCGCGGCGGACGCGCTCCATTACCTCGGCGATCAGGCGCGTCTGCTCCCAGGTCAACTCCCTGCTGCCTGAGCAGTAGGGACAGGCTGGTCTCATTCTGGATCAGCCATTTCTCTACTTCTTGCGGCAGTTCGACAAAGATTATAATATTCTCCATGCCTGTTACACCTCCAAGTATTAATTTATCAAAACATTTTATCATGACAACAACACTTACTGCAATCCTCATGGCTTGACAATTCAGAAGTTCCGCCAGGATGCCTATCTCTTTTACTGCCCAAATTTCCAGCAAGAGAACTGATTATTATTTTATTGATAAACCAGCTCGTGCTACCCCGCAATCATCCGGTCAACCCGGCGGTGTGCAGCAGGTTCCACCTCCTCCCGTGTCGGCCAGATACCGGTTTTCAAGCGAACAGCCGCTCTGCGAAAATCATTAACAATGGCCAGCAAGCTGGGGATCAGTACCAGAGTCAGGACAGTGGCAAAGGTAACCCCGCCAGCAAGGGCAAGTGCCATGGGGATGAGAAATTTTGCCTGCATATCCGTCTCCATGATGAGGGGTGACAGCCCGCCAACAGTTGACAACGAGGTCAGAAGTATGGCTCGGAAGCGGCGTGCCCCGCCCTTGATAATTGCCTCAAAAAAGCCCATTCCTTCGGCCAGGTTTTCATTGATCCGCTCGATCAGGACAATGGCATCGTTGACCACCACCCCGGTCAGAGCCACCATCCCGAACATCGACATCATGGACAGGGTATAACCCAGTAGCAGATGCCCGACTATCGCACCGATGAGACCAAAGGGGACAGTAAAGAGGATGACCAGGGGCTGGATATAGGAACGAAAGATGGTCGCAACGATGACAAAAATCCCCAGCACAGCCAGGGGAAAGGAGACCTTGAGAGAGGAAAACGACTCCCGCATATTCTTCTTGGAACCCTGCATGGAGACATGAAGGCCAGGATAGCGAGCCTCAAGCTGCTGAAAAAAACCAGCCGCCAGTACCCCGAATATCTCCTGGGAGTTGGCCCGCCTGGGATCAACATCCGCAGTAACCGACACCCGCCGCAGCCCGTCAGTACGGGTAATGGTGGAAAAACCCGGTCCAAACTCCACATCAGCCACTGACAGCAGCGGTACCTCCCGACCCTGCGGGGTACGAATCCGCATCCCGTTAAAATCAGCCAGTCTGCTCCGTTCTTCTTTCGTATAACGCACCTTGACCCGGACATCATCCCGGCCCCGCTGGATGCGAAAGGCTTCTTTGCCGTAAAAACCGGCATTGACCTGACGGGCAAGGTCATCCACGGTCAACCCCAGGGTGCGGGCCTGGGGCTTGAGGGTTAAACGCAACTCATTTTTTCCAGGTGAAAAATCAGAGCGAATCTGGATTACCCCGTCAAAGGTGCGCAACTTATCCTGCAAATCATCAGAAGCGGCAAGGATCTCCTCCATCTTCTCCCCCTGCAGCCACACCTCCAGCTCGGCTCCGCCTGGACCGGCGGACAGCCCCTCAAAGGTCAGGGAGCGTGCTCCGGCAATGGAGCCGATCTCCTCTTCCCATTCCACCAGCAATTCGTTGGAGTGAATCCCTCTCTTTTCCGAATCCAGAAGGATAAACTGCACCGAACCCAGGTTAGGGCCGGTGCGTCCCATCTGTGCGCTCAGGGTCTGCCCCACCAGGGTGAGCCGCTTCTTGATGAGTGGCTCGCCGCTCAGGGTAGGGGTTCGCTCCACCACACGCAGGAATCCTGCCTCGATCTGCTGCAAGGCCCGGCTGGTAACCTCAGGCGGAGTCCCGTCAGGGAATTCCACTGTGGAGGTGATGACAAAACCGTCGATCTTGGGAAAGACCTGGAATTTGACAATCCCGCCCTTGACGAGTCCCATGGTCAAAATAAGGGTGGCAACGGCAATAGCCAGGGAGACATAACGCCAGTTGAGTACCCAGGCCAGAAAGCGGGTATAAATATTGGCGATAAAGAACTCCAACCCATCCTGTACCACCTTTTGCAGCCGGGACGGGAGGCTGAAAAGCCAATTGCGTCGAGCCGGTTTCCGGTTCATATCCGGCAGATGACTGAGGTGAGCAGGCAGGAGAAAAAGACATTCTATCAATGATATAAAAAGGCAAGCTATCACCACAGTGGGCAGAATGGCAATGAACTTCCCCATTACCCCGCCCACATAAGCCAGGGGGATAAAGGCAACGATAGAGGTGGTAACCGCCGCAATAACCGGCATCCCCACCTCGTTGATCCCCTCCACCGCTGCTGCCAGAGGTGGTTCTCCGTTTTTTCGATGGACATAGATGGCCTCTCCCACAATAATGGCATCATCCACCACGATCCCCAGCACCATGATAAAACCAAACAGGGAGATCATGTTGATGGTCGCCCCCATGGTCCAGAGGATAAACAAGGCTCCGGCCAGGGAGATAGGAACCCCCATCCCGGCCCAGAAGGAGAGGCGCAGGTCAAGAAAGAGCCAGAGAAGAAAGAAGATCAGGGCCATTCCCAAAACCCCGTTCCTGGTCAGCAGGTCAATCCTGGCCCTGAGTGCCTGGGTGTTATCATAAAAATCGGTTAACTGGAGGGACGGAGGCAGTTTTTGCTGTTTCACCCGCAGGTACTCGGACACTGTATTGGAGATATGAAGGGCATCCTCTTCTGTGGTCTTAAAGACCATCACAAAGACCGTTGACACTCCGTCAATCACGGCATTGATAGGATCCTCAGTAAAACCGTCACGAATGGTCGCCAGCCTGCCCAAGGTAATCAGTTCCCCATTGGGGTCGGCCAGTACCACCACCTCGGCCAACTCCTCGCCTGAATACTTGCGCCCCACGGTACGAATCCTGATCTCCTCCCCACTGGTGCGGATGGTGCCACCGTGCAGGTTGACGGAGGAGCTGCGAATGGCAGCGGAGACCTGGGTCAGGGTGATGCCGTACCTTCGCAGCTGTTCTTCGCTCACCTCAATGGAGATCTCATAATCCCGCACCCCGAACAGCTCCACCTGGGAGATGCCGGGCAGGAGCCGTACCTCGTCCCGGATACGCTGGGCAGAGGATTTAAGAGTTTTTTCCGAAACATCACCAGACAGAGCCAGCAGCATGACCGAGTCCTTCATAACAATCTCGGTAATG
>DAOVTM010000213.1 GCA_030633145.1 Desulfobulbaceae bacterium | reverse complement strand
TCGCTCTGTATCAATACCTGAGCCACTTCCGGGGCAACGTACTGTTCCAGCAGGGTCTGCAGGCGGGTTTTTTCAGCAATGGAGGCAATAGACCACACATTTTCCAAAGCCAGCGATGCCTGATTACAGAGAATACCGAAAATCTCAATATCAGAAGAGGCAAAACGGATGTTGCCGTGCTTATGGCTGACATTGAGTACTCCAAGGATATGATTGCGGACAATCATGGGAAAGGAAACCGCTGAGACAATATCCGGCTGACTGATCACATAGGCAAAGGGGGAGTCATCCTGAGTCTCCTGATTCAAGATAACCGGTTCCCTGTTGGCAAAGACCCAGCCCGCGATCTTGTCGCCCGGACGCACCTTGCTCTTTTTGACATGGGTCTCGGGAATACCACGGGAGGCGGCAATACGCAGGAACCCCTCCTCCTCATTGTAGAGCATCACCGACATGGTATCTGGAGCGGTCTGTTCCGCAACAATATCCAATAGGCTGTCCAGCACCTGCTCCTGGGTGGAAGATGAGAGAAACCGTTCTCCCAGTCCGTACAACGGCAACAGGGCGTTGATACGGGTGTTTTCTTCCCGCAGGGTTGCTGTCTCCATGGCCTTGCTCACCCTCTCCCGGAGTAATGCCTCGTCCAGAGGGCGACCGAGCAAACCGGAAAACCCGCTCTCCATAGCCGCCAGACAGTGGGTTGAGGGCTCTCCCTGGGAGGCGATGAGCAGGCCGAGTACTCCTGGCCGGGCATCCTTCAGCTTTTCAAACAGGGCAATCCCGTTGGTGCCGTCCAGTTCTTCAGACACGATGGCAACCCGGATCGGATGGTTGGTACAGTAGTGAACAGCCCCTTTTGACGTACAGTACAAAGGGGAAAAATCACTCAGTATATCAACTATCTGCCGACAATGATCATGTCTGTCCGTGACCAGCAGGAGATGTGATGCCATTAGTTACAGAGTTTTGAGTTTTGAGTTTCAAGTATTGAGTTTCGAAAATTACGCAACCGGCTGTTCTATCTCAACACTCATACTACCACTCCATCCCTAACATGGCAACACCGGTTATCCAGTTCAGACAAGATGGTTATATTCGTTTCTGAAAACTCCCACACTTGACAGATTGCTCATTCCTGTTCATAGTAGAGCTATGAATCGACGAGCCAATCAATCCATACCCCTTGCCGAACGAATGCGCCCTGCGGTTCTGAAAAACTTTATCGGCCAGGAGCATCTGGTGGGCAAAGGTCGATTTCTCCGGGAAATGATCGACTCCGGCCAGATTCCCTCCCTCTTGCTCTGGGGACCACCCGGTTCGGGCAAGACCACTCTGGCCACCATTCTTGCCAATACTGTTGCCGCCGACTTTATCTTTTTTTCCGCTGTCCTGTCCGGGGTAAAGGATATCAGACGGATTGTCAAGGAGGCCGAAGAGAAACAGGCCGCAATAGCTGAAAATGAAACCATCCTCTTTGTCGATGAGATCCATCGCTTTAACAAAAGCCAGCAGGATGCCTTTCTCCCCCATGTGGAGAGCGGGCTGCTGACCCTGATCGGTGCGACAACAGAAAACCCATCCTTTGAGATCATTGCCCCCTTGCTCTCGCGCTGCCAGGTACTGCTCCTCAAGCCGTTGGAGCCGGAAAACATTAAAACAATTCTCAACAGAGCCCTGACAGACCAGGACTTGGGACTGGGCAAAGAGGAAATAACCATTGAAACATCTGCCCTGGAGATGCTGGCTCAATATGCGGACGGTGACTGCCGACGGGCCCTGAACCGGCTGGAGGCAGCGGCGGTACTGGTTCGGCAGGGCAGCGAACCTTATGTGATTAATGAACAACTCGCCCAGGAGGCTGTACAGGAAAAAACACTCCGCTACGACCGTGACGGCGAAGAGCATTACAACCTGATATCCGCCCTGCACAAGAGCCTCCGTGACAGCGACCCGGACGGAGGCTGTTACTGGCTGGGACGGATGCTGGCCAGCGGTGAGGATCCTCTCTATATACTGCGCCGCCTGATCCGCTTTGCCTCGGAAGACATCGGCATCGCTGATCCCAGGGCATTGGACGTGGCTCTGAACTGTCGGGATGCCTTCCGGATGCTTGGTTCCCCTGAAGGAGAGCTGACTCTCTTTCAGGCAACGATCTATCTGGCTACGGCTCCCAAGTCCAACGCCCTTTATCTGACAGAGAAAATGGTTAAAAAAGAGGTCAGAAGATCCGGTTCCCTGCCGGTTCCGCTCCATCTGCGTAATGCGCCCACCCGACTGATGAAGGATATCGGCTACGGCAAGGGCTATCAGTACGCCCATGATGACCGGGTCGGACTGGTGGCTCAGGAACACCTGCCGGAGCAGCTTTCCGGAACGACTTTTTATCAACCCACGGATCGGGGCTATGAGGCCATGGTTCGTGATCGATTAATCAAATGGAGAAAAATTCTCCAGCAACGGGCAGAACAAAATAATGCAAATAAAAAATAAGTCTATAATTGGTCTGACAGCAGGATTAATCGTACTGCTGCTCTGTTTCGGACAGCAGGTACGAGCAGACGAGTTCCTCCTCTTTTACAGCAATGATGTCCACGCTGAAACAGAACCCTGCGGCTGAAAGTCAAATCAACTGGGCGGTCTGTCCAGAAAGGCATATTCGATAACAAAGCACGCGGAACTGGAAGGTCTGCCCTGGCTGTTTGTGGACAGCGGGGCATTACTCTTTAAACGACCCGCTGTTCGGGTCGGACATGAAAGACAGGAAACGACCACTGCCAGGGGGATAGTCCTGGCCATGGAGGCCATGAACTGCCGGGCAGCGGGCATCAGCAGCCGGGATCTGGCAGGTGGCATTGACCTGTTGCGCGAACTGGATGCGTCCAGTGAGGGGATGCGCTGGCTGTCCATGAATATTGTCGGTCGGGAAGACAGCGAGCCGCTCTTTGCCCCGTTTATCACCCAGCGGGTAGGAGAAACCACTATAGCCATCCTGGGGCTGACCAATGACAAGATCTCCCTGCATAGCAATGATTATACCATAAAACCCTGGCAGGACGCACTGGCTGACGTGGTTAAAAAGGCCGAAAAACAGTCTGATATGGTTATCCTCCTGTCCAGTTACCCGGATGCGATCAATGAGCAAATTGCCAGGAAAGCAGCCGGACTCGATCTTATCTTTTCCTCTGGCCATCGGCCGGTCAATCAGATTCCAAAAGTCATCAACAATACCCTGCTGGCCAAGACTTCGGATCGAGGCAAATACCTTGGGGTACTACGGATAAACTGGACCGGGACAGGTATCTGGGGACAGGATTTTATGATCCGAGTTCGTGCTGAGCAGAACCGGCTTGATCGGGTCAACTGGCAGATGGGCAGGATGGAAAAACGAATAGATCCGGACAAGCTGAAAGAAGAAAAACGTTACCAGAAGTTACTCATCTCAAAGGAAGAGATAACCGCACAAATTCACAGCCTGAAGGAAGAAAAGACAAACAAACTGACCAACGAGCCATCCAGTTTCAACAACCAGTTCATCGCCCTCAAGTCCTCTGTTCCCCAGAATAAGCAGGTGCAGAAAATCGTTGACCAGACCACCCAGACTGTCAATGAACTGAACAGGAAAAAAGTTCGGAGCAGTCCCAAAAAGCAGAGCGCGCTGAACAGCATGGCCGGCTGGAAAAAATGTGCGGAGTGTCACCAGGATCAGACTGCATTCTGGCAGAACACTTCCCATGCCAAGGCGTTCAAGACCCTGGAAAAAGTCAACCAGCAGTTTAACGAGGAGTGTTTAGTCTGCCATGTTACTCTGCCCTGGTACGAACCCAAGCGGGTCAGAGCGGAAAAACTGCTCCACCAACTGCCTGAAAAACTAAATAATGTCGGCTGTGAGAGCTGTCATGGCCCGTCCATGGCGCACAGCAATGATCCGGAAAACACCCTGCCCGCTCAGCCAACAGAGGCAACCTGCACAGGGTGCCATAACTCGGAACACGATGATAATTTGGTCTTTTCTGAAAAAGTTGAACGGATACGCTGCCCTGATTCAGATATCTAAAACCAGAAAACAAGAACGAATCATATAGAATAATTAAATACATCTTAACTTTTTACATCTTAACAGCATCAAGGAGGAGTTCACATGCTGAAAAACCTGGAAAAAAACTATTCCCCCCTCTTTTTTCTCTCTGCCCTGGGCAACGGGGGCCTGACCGTGGCCTTTTTTGTTTTCTTCATGTTCATGATGCCCCATCCGGACAGTCCCATTGCCACCTTGGACTCGGTGCTGGCCTACCTGAAAGAGGCACCATTTTATGCCATCCCGCTGACCATATTGGGCTACGCCCTCATGCTCTACTACGCCTATAACCATGTCCGGTTGCTGATCTGGAACATCCGGGAATACCGTCTCTTTAAAAAGACTTCGGCCTTTGACAAGATCAAAGAGTCCAATAAAGAGGTCACCCTGATGACCATTCCCCTCACCCTGACCATGACCATCAACGTCATGTTCGTGCTGGGCGCGATGCTGGTGCCGGGGCTGTGGGGTTTTGTCGAATGGCTGTTCCCCTTTGCCTTTCTCGCCTTCCTGGCAACCGGGGTGTACAGCCTGACCATCTTTTACAAATATTACAGCAACCTGCTGATCAAGGGTCACTTCAAGCACTCCATGAATAACTCCCTCAGCCAGATGCTCTCCTCATTCGCCTTTGCCATGAACGCGGTGGGCTTTGCCGCTCCGGCGGCAATGAGTGAAAACATGTTGATTGTACCAGCGGCCTCCTTCTGCGCGATCTTCTTTCTGGTGATCTCTGCCCTGCTGGCAATCAAGAATCTGGTACTGGGCTTCCACGCCATGATGGAACACGGCATTGACCGTGATGGAAGTGCAAGTATCTGGATCCTCATCCCGGTTCTCACCCTGCTGGGAATTACCGTCATTCGCCTCAACCATGGTTTCCATTATGTCTTTCAGACCCATGTAAATCCGGCCTTTAACTTTATCTTTTGCAGCTCAGTGGTTTCTCTGCAGGTATTCTTCGGCATTCTCGGCTTCATCATCCTGCGCCAGAACAACTATTTCCCGGAATTTATCCACGGAATCAGCCAGGGCGATAATGAAAATGCGGCCAAGACCCCAGCCTCCTATGCCTTGATCTGTCCAGGGGTTGCCTTCTGGGTATTCGGGATGTTCTTTCTTGAGAGGGCACTTGTCCAACCGGAAATAGTCCATATTTTTTCCCTGCCTTACTTTATCCTCCTGATCCCCTTTCTGCTGGTGCTGGTCAAGACCATGCGGGTAAACTGGAAGTTGAACAAGAGGTTGCTGCAATAAGGAGAAATTAAAAAGTATGTATCTTTAACTTTGCTAATACTGTGTGGTGCGCACAGCGCACCCTACCGTCAAACACAGTGCGCCTTTACTACTGACCCGTCTGTCGATAGAGGAGATAATCGCCGGATGAAATCAAGGCCAGAGCATCGGTGCTGTGATTAAAAAAATAACAGATAGCACTGACTGTACCCTCAGCAATGGTAACCTCCACATCCTGCCGGACAAAAAGTGAGGTGCTGTTTTCCTCTCTATATCCCTCCACCTGATCCAGTAACTGCAGGGTTTCCCGGTTGATTTCATACAGTTCACCGCAAACCAAACCCGCACCCTCCCTGATACCGGGGTATGAGCCGCAGTCATACAGAATGGCGCGGATGGTACCGGTACCTTTAAAGACACTATCGGCAAGCAGCGTATTCCGTTCCAACCCCCTGAGCAGGGTGCCATAGACAAAGAGCAACATTATTTCAGCATATTCTCTGGAAGGGTAACTCCATCAAGAAGCCAGTCTTTGTCCTTTTTCAGGACAAACTCCACCTCAGCAGTCACCACCACAGGCTCGGCCTGTACCTTCTCTTTCTCCAGCCGAACCTTGCACTGCACCACGGCCTGTCCATCCGCCGGAAAAGTAATCAACATCTCTTCAATGGTAACGGTAATGAGCGCATAATGCTGCCGGTGATACAAGAGATATTGCACAACCATATCTCTTTCCACAGTCTCCTCATAGGATCGTTCCGGGACAATCAGCCGGCAGTCATCTGCCAGCAGATTCTTGACCTCCTTCAGCTTCAGGGCAGTCCCCATGGTACTCTCGTCCTCTTCCTTGCTGACATCCCAAGCCAAGTCGTTAAGGAGCCGGGCAATCACCAGTTTATCAGAAAAATAGTAGCCGAATCCCCCGCCCAGAACAGCAATAATGACGAGTCCGGCAATAAGTTTTGTATTCAAGACGACTCCTCCCATGTAGGAAACAATATCATGTTCATTTCAAAAACCAGCTCTTGACTTGATTATGCGACAAGAAACAAAAAAAAATCGATTAAATATTTACGAGGTCTGTAAGAATCTCCATTAATAGAATGCAAACCTATACCCGGAACATGCTGACAAGCTGATTCAATTTCGAGGCCACCTTCCCCATACCATCGGCCAGACCGCGCAACTGATTAGAACTGGCGGTCATTGCTGAAATATCAACGTCAACACCACTGATATTGCGGGTCACCTCAGTAGCACTCATAGAAATATCAGCAGTACTGTTGGAAGTCTCGTTGGAACCTTTTGAGGCTTCACCTATATTATCTGCAATTTCATTGATGGCGACACCGCTCTGTTTTATATTAGCTGAAATCTCGGCCACGGTCATATTCTGCTGTTCCACAGCCTTGGTAATGGTCTCCACTGAATCCCCAAGCAGGTTGATGATATTACTGACTTCATTATTAATTTTTACAGCATCCCGGGCATTGATCTGAACATCTGAAATTGTATTGCTGATATCCTCTGCGGCCCTGCTACTCTGGGTTGCAAGCTCCTTGATCTCATGGGCAACCACGGCAAAACCTCTGCCAGCCTCTCCTGCCGATGCCGCCTCAATGGT
>DAOVTM010000414.1 GCA_030633145.1 Desulfobulbaceae bacterium | reverse complement strand
CATTTGATACCAGGCCGGTGGTTGAAGAACAGGTCAAATCCCTGGGTGCCAAGTTTGTCAAGGTTGACCTGGGTGAGACCGGCCAGACCAAGGACGGCTATGCCAAGGAACTGACCCCGGAGCAGATGGCTAAGCAGAAAGAGGCGATGGCCAAGGCATGTGCCAAGGCCGATGTGGTCATCACCACGGCCCAGTTGTTTGGCCGTCCCGCACCGCGCATCGTTGACAAAAATATGATTTCAGCCATGAAACCAGGTTCAGTCATTATTGATATGGCCGTGGAAACCGGCGGTAACGTGGAAGGTTCCGAGGTTGATAAGATCGTTGAGATCGAAGGGGTTAAGGTAATGGGGCTGGCAAATCTGCCCGGTCGGGTTGCTGAAACCGCCAGCCAGATGTATTCCGCTAACCTGGCCAACTTTGTCGAGCATTTCTGGGACAAAGAGGGCAAGGTCTTTAATCTGAATCGTGAAGATGAAATCATGCAGGGCGCATTGATAACTCATCAGAACGAGATTGTCAGCGAGATGTATAAGTCCATTATGAATAAGTGAGGATAAGATGGAAATAGTAGATTTATCACCGGTTTATTTAACCTTTGTTTTTGTATTAGCAATTTTTCTCGGCTTTGAGCTTATCTCAAAGGTGCCGTCCACCCTGCATACGCCGTTGATGTCCGGTTCAAATGCAATTTCTGGTATTACCTTGATCGGTGCTATTGCATCGTTGAAGACCGGCAACTCCGGTTTTGCGGCCTTTCTCGGTACCCTGGCCGTCACCTTTGCGACCATCAATGTGGTGGGCGGCTATATGGTCACCAACAGGATGCTGGAGATGTTTAAGAAAAAAGAGAAGAAGACTGAAGGAGGTGCCAAATGAGTCCTCTTTTTATTAACTTTGTCTATGTGATTTCGGCAGCCATGTTCATCTTCGGCCTGAAGATGCTCAGCTCGCCGGCAACGGCTCGACGCGGTAACCTGCTGTCGGCCCTGGGTATGTTCATTGCCATTGTGGTTACCCTGCTGGCAGCAGGCATTGACTATAAATGGATTTTCCTTGGCATGGTCATCGGCTCTGCTATCGGGGTAGTGGTTGCTACCAGGGTGGAGATGACCTCCATGCCTGAAATGGTGGCTCTGTTCAACGGATTCGGTGGTATCTCCAGTCTGTTGCTGGCCTGGGGTGAGTATCATCAGAACCCGCAGATGTCGGTTTTTATTGCCATTGTCGCCTTTCTCTCCGCCTTTATCGGTGGTATCACTTTTACCGGTTCCATGGTTGCCTTTGGGAAGCTCTCCGGCAAGATCAGCCAGCAGGCGGTGGTCTTTAAGGGACAGCATATTATGAATGCTGCGATCCTGGCAACTGCGCTTCTTGCGGCTCTTGTTTTCTGCCTCACGCCGGGAACCGGCTTTGGTTATACCGTGTTTATCCTTATCGTGCTGGTTGCCCTGGGCTTTGGCGTGACCTCCACCATTCCCATTGGCGGGGCTGATATGCCGGTGGTTATCTCGCTCTTGAACAGCTATTCCGGCCTGGCTGCCTGTGCTGCCGGTTTTGTTATTTCCAATAATATTCTCATTGTTGCCGGTGCCTTGGTTGGTGCTGCCGGTATGATTTTGACCAATATCATGTGCAAGGCCATGAACCGGTCGCTTGCCAATGTCCTGTTTTCAGGTTTTGGTACCGTCACTGCTGCCGGGGCTGCCAGCGATGGTCCCCAGGGCGAGGTTCGGCCTGCAACTGCCGAGGATGTCTATTACATCCTTGAGGCTGCCGACTCGGTAGCTTTTGTACCCGGTTACGGTCTGGCAGTAGCCCAGGCTCAGCATGTGGTCAAGGAGCTTGGCGATTTGCTGGAGAAAAATGATACCGAGGTCTCTTATGCCATCCATCCGGTTGCCGGACGTATGCCCGGCCACATGAACGTGTTGCTGGCTGAGGCCAATGTGCCTTATGATCAGCTAGTGGAGATGGATGATATCAACCCCCGTATGGACACTGTTGATGTCTGTGTGGTCATTGGTGCCAATGACGTGGTCAACCCGGCAGCCCTGGATGACGAGTCCAGCCCCATCTATGGAATGCCGATCATTGAGACCCATCGAGCCGGGACAGTTATTGTCCTGAAACGATCCATGAACCCCGGTTTCGCTGGTATCCAGAACGCCCTTTTCTTTGCCGAAAACGCTCGGATGTACTTTGGCGATGCCAAGGATTCTATCCAGGCACTGGTTGCGGAATTTAAGAGCGTTTGATGGAGAGTACTGTTATTGGATCAACGTGAATGTATCGAAATAACTGCTGCTCTTTCCGGGCTTTTGTAAAATAAGATTGGGAAGGCAGCAGTTTTTGAGGGGAATAAATCATGGGAAAATGTTGTGGTTGTTCAAGCGAGAGTTGTTATGGATGGATTGCGATTGTTGTCACTTACTTTATAATAAATTTCAGGGTAGAGGCTGGGATCGCAACCCTGTTTGAACGAACTCTGGACGGCCTGGTCGGTGGTGTAGTTTTTCTGCTGCTGCTCTATGCCGCAGGCAGGTTTTACGGAGTGATTGAGATCGCAGATAACAAAGGTCTTTTTTCCCGCAGCAAGAAAAAAGAGTGAATTTCTATAAGATTGCTCGTTCCCATGCACCAGCCTGGGAACGAGTCAGTTCTTGCCCTGTCTGTCTGCTTCCCCCTTCCTGATACATGCCCTCCTTACCTGAGACCTTTCGTACAAACCTTACCCGTTCCTGTAGGATACAGTCAGGAGATACGCTGCTTGTTGCTGTTTCCGGCGGTCCTGATTCCATGGCTCTGCTGCACCTGCTGGCAGGGGTGCAGGAGCGGTTGCACCTTTCACTGACAGTGGTCTGGGTCGATCATTGCCTGCGGCCGCTGGAGACTCCCCAGGAACATAAGGTTGTTGCCATAGCTGCGAAACAGTTGAATCTGCCCTTTATCGCCTGCCGGGTGGATGTACTCTCTTTTGCCTCAGAGCAGAGGCTTTCCATTGAACATGCTGCCCGTGAACTGCGCTATAAGACCTTGCGTGAAGCTGCTGCTGACTGTTCAGCAGACTGTATTGCAGTAGCCCATACCGCCGATGATCAGGCAGAGGAGATCCTGCTCCGTTTGCTGCGTGGCAGCGGACGTAAGGGGATGTCTGGAATGCGACAACGCAGTGGAGATATTGTGCGGCCCCTTCTTGAAATCAACAAACAGGAGTTGCTGGTCTGGCTGGATAAGGAAGGGGTTGAATACTGTATGGACTCATCCAATGATGATCTGCGTTTTCTCCGAAACCGAGTGCGCAATCAACTCTTGCCCTTTCTGGAAGAACATTTTGACGCAGGCATAAAAAAATGTCTCCGTAAAACTGCGGACAGCCTGGCAGTGGATGAAGAACTGCTTGCCGAGTTGACTGATGCGGCTGTGCAAGAGGTTTTGCAGGAAAGTGAAAAGGAAAAAACAGCAGAAAACAGTACAAAGATAATTCAACTCCTGCGTAATCCCTTTTACGCCCTGCACCCAGCCATCCAGCGCCGGGTTGTTGAGCATCTTCTCTGGAATATGGGCAGCAAGGCAAGGTATGACCATATCCTGCTGATTGTACAGGCTGCTTTTGCTGGGAGAAACAACAGTGAACTGCATCTCAGCCAGGGCTTGAGGGTTGGGATTTACCGCGAATTTCTTGAGTTTTCCTATCCGGCAGGTAAAATGAGCTGGCGGGGGCGGCTTTTGTAAACATGTTTGCCAATCT
>DAOVTM010000240.1 GCA_030633145.1 Desulfobulbaceae bacterium | reverse complement strand
GACATTGCTGCAAAAGGATATTTTTTCATCAACTATCACAGTGCTGGTAAGCTGACAGATACGCATGTCTCTGCAAACCTGGATAAACGACGGATTTATATGGATGTGGAACGGTTTCGTTCCTACAGTACCAACAACCAGTATGCAGGCAACTCCATTGCGCCCAAGAAGATAAATCACCGTTTTGCCAACATGAATAACCTGCGCAATCATTTTGGCACCCGTCTGGATGAACACATGTTTATCACCGGCTTTGACGTTGAGGGTGAAATGGTCTATTTTGCCGGAGCCTATCCCAGTGGCTGCGGCAAGACCGGTACAGCCATGACAGGAAGCTCCCTGATTGGTGACGATCTCGCTAAAATATTCATTGATAAAAAAAGTGGTGAGGTTCGGGCTGTTAATCCTGAAAAAGGGATGTTTGGGATTATCGAGGGGGTCAACCACACAGATGACCCTGAAACCATGGATGTGCTGGAAAAAGGCAATGAGGTAATTTTTTCTAACCTCCTTGTCCATGAACAACAGCCCTTTTGGGAAGGCGGCGGTCAAGAGTTACCGCAACAGGGAAGGAACTTTGCCGGAGACTGGCACCGGGATAAAGGCGAGCCTGCCTCCCACAAGAATGCTCGTTTTACCATTGCCCTGGATGCACTGGTTAATTATTCTTCTGCAAGCGAAGATCCCAACGGGGTGAAACTGAGCGGTCTGCTCTTTGGCGGTCGTGATTACACCACCATGCCAACCATTGTCATGGCCCATGACTGGATAAATACCGTTGTACACGGGGCAATCATCCGCTCTGCCACCACGGCAACCGAAATTGGTGCTGATGGCAAGGAAAAACGCTCTCCCTTTGCCAACGAGGCTTTTTTTCCCGGCCCTCTTGGTCAGTACATCAAGCATTACAAGGCCTTTGGCGAGAACCCGGATATTGGAGAGGAAAACCTGCCCAGCGGTTTTCAGGTGAATTACTGGCTTCATAAAAGTGGTCGCGCTGCCCTGGCACCGGGTGAGCAGGACGGATTAATAGGTGAGAAGCAGGATACAAAGGTATGGATGCGAATCATGGCTCTGATGCACCAGGAGAAAGTAGAGACCATCTGGACTCCCATTGGCAGTATCCCAAAATTTCGAGATCTTGAACAGCTCTTTGCCCAAGTTTTAAACAAAAAATATGAACGGGAAACCTATACCCAGCAGTTCTCGCTCTATATTGATAACCTTATCAAGCGAGTGGATATGTCGATTGAGGAATTTTCCAGGGAAAAGGGTATGCCCAGTGAGTTTTTCCACACCCTGGATACCTGGCACCGGGATCTGCAGGCTCTGAAATTCATTATAGGTCCGGTGGTGACCCCTGCCCAGATGATCGAGTATGTTGCCGCTAACCAGCCAGAGTAATCTGTAACTTCAGGGAAAAAAATGAAATCCAAAATAACACTGTTATGGCATGACTATGAAACCTGGGGTGTCAATCCGCGGGTGGACAGGGCTGCTCAGTTTGCCTCTATCCGTACCAATACCAACCTGGAAGAGGTTGGCGAACCCCAGCTGCTCTACTGCCGGCCGGCGGATGATTTCCTCCCCAACCCGGAGGCCGTGCTGGTCACGGGAATCACCCCCCAGCTGGCAACAGAAAAGGGGATTGATGAGGCATCTTTTTTTCAGCAGATCAACGAGGCTTTTTCCCGGCCCGGAACCTGTGGTACCGGCTACAACTCCATCCGTTTTGATGACGAGGTAACCCGCTTTGGTTTCTATCGCAACTTTATTGATCCCTACGCCCGTGAGTGGCAGAATGGCAATAAACGATGGGATATTCTTGACCTGGTCAGAATGACCCATGCCCTGCGGCCAGAGGGTATCAACTGGCCCCTGCGGGAGGACGACTCCACCAGTTTCAGGCTGGAGGATCTGACAGCGGCAAATGACATTGAACACCAGGGAGCCCATGATGCCCTGGTGGATGTACGGGCAACCATTGAACTGGCCAGACTGATCAAAGATCATCAGCCCAGGTTGTATGATTATTTTTTCGCCTTTCGTGATAAGGCCAGGGCGGCACAGGAGCTTGATCTCTCCAATCACAGTATTGTCCTCCACATCAGCGGCATGTACCCGGCCTCCCAGGGCTGTATTGCCCCGGTTGTTCCCCTCATGATCCATCCGGTTAATAAAAATCAGGTTATTGTTTATGATCTGCGCAAGGATCCACAATCTATGCTGGCAATGACCCCGGAGGAGATCGCTGAAAAACTCTACGCCCGCCGGGAGGATCTGGAAGAAGGTGAAGAGCGGATAGGCCTGAAGGGTATTCATCTTAACAAGTCTCCTGCCCTGGCTCCGGTTGCAACCCTGAACCCGGATATGGCGGAAAAATGGCAGCTTGACTGGGAGCAGGTTGAAGAGCATCGTCAGCAGCTGCTGGCGGATTCCGGCCTGGTGAATAAACTTGGTCAGCTCTATGCTCAAACACCGGATTATGAACCGGTGGATGCAGACAGTGGACTCTACAGCGGCGGTTTTATCTCCAATCATGACCGCAAAATCTGTGACGAAGTCTTACAGAAAACACCGGATCAGCTATCGCAATGGATACCACAGTTTGAGGATGTTCGTCTCCAGACCCTTTTCCCCCGTTATCGGGCCAGGAACTGGCCGCAATCCCTCACTGAAGATGAACGGCAGCAGTGGAAGGCTTTTTGTGAAGAACGTCTGCTGGCAGGGGGCTTTGGCAACACTCTGACCCTGCAGCAATACCAGGAAAAGCTGGAACAGCTACTGTCCCAGCCCATACCTGCTGAAAAAGAGTTTTTGTTTAAACAGCTCGTTGACTGGGTGCAGTAAGAGAATGCGGTAAATTATGGCATCCTTCATTCGCCGTTTCACTGCTGCCAGTTGATACTTTTCGCACAATCTGGTTTCCAGGTAAGCGAAGAATCCGAGTTCCAGCTCGAAGTCTGCGCTTATCTGGGAACCTATTTTTAGAAGCTCCAGCTTCTCGTAATAACCGGGAAGCTGGAGCTTCCGAGGCATTGTTCCCAAGCTGGAGCTTGGGAACAAGGAATTTTGTGGGAGCAAGGTATTGCCTAAAGTGTCAACTATTTTTTTTTTAACTTGCAACTCCCTGTCCTTTTCCTTTATTCTTGTAATGAACAAGAAGATTCTTGTAATGAACAAGAAGAACGTCTTGTAAAGAGCAAGATGAAAGTAATAAATATTTGACCCAACACAAAAGAAGAACATGGCAAAGAAGAGCGGTAAACAATTACGACGATATACACGGATTTTTTTCGGTAAAGACGATAATGTTATGGGAGTGATGTCTCCTGATGATGCTATTGAAGAAAAAAATATATACTCCGTAGCTATTCTCAACTTGAGCGAGGGTGGGCTGCAGATTGTCAAGAACAGGAAGGACTATAAGGGATTACAGCGGGATGACAAGATCATTCTCCGTCAGATTATCGGACTGGAAGAGCTGGCACCCCTTGCAGATATTACTGTTCAGATAAAGTGGGTTATGGATAACGAATACCTTGACCATGTCCTCATAGGAGCCTGTTTCCTTGCACTCCATGATAATCAGCGAACGATCATGCAGTCCTTTGTGAACAAATATCTGGATCTCTCCTTGGGAGAAGAGGTCTAAACTCGGTCGCTATGAATGATAACCTGAGAGGGTACAATGGATTTTTCCTCTGAAAAAATTGGCAAGTATTATACAGTGGCAGTCGCAGGACGGTTGGATGCAACCACTGCCGGTCAATTTGTAGAACAGTGTAATGACTGGCTGGACAAGGATGAAACACATATTGTTGTGGATATGGCCGGTATTGAGTACATCAGCTCTGCTGGACTGCGTGCCATTCTTGCCTCAGCGAAAAAACTGAAAAGCAGGGGCGGGGAAATACGTTTTTGCGCACTTGCCGGTATGGTGGCCGATGTCTTCAAGATGTCCGGTTTCACTGCCATGTTCAAGATCTTTGAGACTAGGGAACAGGCTATCAGCGGTTAACAGGTATGGATACCCTGAACGTACCTGCTGACCTGGATAATCTCTATATATTCCAATCGTTTATCCTTGAAAAAGGAAAAGAGATGGGAGTACCCGTAGAGCTTAGCCCCAGGCTTGAACTGGTCATGGAAGAACTGGTGGTCAATGTCATCAGTTACGCCTATCCGAACACCCGGGGAAAAATCGAGATCCTTTGCAAACTTGAGCAGCATGAAGGGGGGCAACGTTTTTGCGTTCAGTTGCGGGACTGGGGGGTGGCATTTGATCCATTGAGCCTTGAAATAGAGGAGATGAATCTGGATGTTGGCGAGCGTCCCATAGGAGGCTTGGGGATCTTGTTTGCAGGGGAGATGACAGACAGCCTGACCTATAAACGGGAAAATGACAGCAATGTGTTGGTCTTTTGCTTTGATTTTTCCTAACGCAGAAAACAACAGGAAACACCAGTATGTTGACGGAAATCACCAGCCCGTTGCTGGGAGGAATCGGCATTTTCTTCATCGCTGCCTTCCTGATAGGGCGCAATATAAGACAGATTACCTGCCATGGAATGCGGGAAAGGATCATCCGCTATGGTCGGCGGGATCTCCTGGCCGCCCTTCTCGGTATATTCTCCGGTCTGATCTTCCATAGCAGGTCAATCTGTACCTGTCTTACGGCGGGACTTGTTGCCAGTGGTCTAATTACAGTGCGCAATGGTCTGCCGCTTGCCTTCTGGTCCACTGCTGGTTGTTCGCTGCTCGTTATCATTGCTGGCTTCAACCTCAGCTATCTGCTCTACTCACTGCTGGTTGTTTTTGCCATTGCGATGTTCATGGAAGTACCGTATCGGTTTCGCCTTCTCCTTAGAATATTGTCTGGAATTATTCTCCTTCTCTTCAGTCTGGAGATTATCCGTAGCGGCGGTGCTTCGCTCCTGACTTCTCCCTGGGTTCGTGATATCCTCTCCTCGTCGCTGTCCTCCTCCTTGCTTCTCTTTTTCCTTGCCGCTGTCTGTACAGCTTTACTTCGTACAGGTATCTGGGGGATCATTGTAATTATCGCCCTCAGCGAAAGCGGCCTCTTCAGGATGGAGCAGGCCATGATGATGATATACGGAGTAGAAACCGGTTCTCTGGTTCGTACCTGGTTGTTGGCTTCCGGTGCCGGAGACAGAGGAAGGCAATTGGTTTTTGCGCAAGTTGCTGTAACCAGTCTCGCCCTGACAACCCTTATCTCCCTCTTCTATTTTGAACAGTTAAGCGGTGTTCCCCTGGTCAAGGCCATGCTTCTCGCTCTCAGCAGCAGTACGGGATGGGCCTTGATTGCATTAGTGCTACTGTACAGTTTCACCATTGCCCTTACAGGCTCCCTCCTGGCCAACCCCATCCATGCCCTTGTCAACTATCTCCGTCCCCTGAAACGTCAGGGGGAATCCTCTACGGAAGAGGGTTCGGCCAGGCTGGCTTTTATCCGCAAACAGACCAGATTTGCCCCGGCAGTAACGCTGCTGATGATAGAAGAGGAGTTGCTGCGTCTCTTTGAACAGTTGCCCAATTATATGCGGGGACTCGGTGATGATATACTGATCGAAGGGGAACGGGAAGAGGGCCTGCATAAGTACCACCAGTCTTTTACTGCTGTCAACCGTGAGATCGGAGCCGCCCTCCGTGATCTATCCGGCGAAGAAATGAATAAAAATACCGGAACTCGCCTGTTTCGTCTCTTAAATATCCAGGAACTGATCAATGCCCTGGAACGTAATCTGCTCTCCTTTGCCGAGGTCGTAGCTGAGACAGGCCTGGAAGGAGGGCATGAGACCCTGCGCCGATTCTCCTCTGTTATCAAGGAGAGCCAGGAGTTTCTCCTTATGCAGGCCGTTGATGCCCTCTTTGGTAATGACCGTGACGACCTGACCATTTTACAGACCATTACCTCAGACAGCGGAGACATGATCAAACAGGTGCGAATGCAGTACCTGGAAACCGAACAAAATCTGACCCTTGGTGAAAAGAGTACCCTGCACCGGCTGGCAGGGCTTTTTGAACGTACCGCATGGTTGCTGAACCGATTGAGCGTAGCCGTTGCAGTAGAAACTGAAGAGGCAGAAGAGGCAGAAGGGACATAATGAAGATACAAATTTTTCTAAAAACAGCTCTGGCGGTTTTGCTGGCTGCAATGCTGGCAGGAGGCTGTTCAAAAAAGAATCCGGGTCCGGAATGGAAGTTCGGCGAGGAGGCAATTCATCTTACCTACCGCGCG
>DAOVTM010000132.1 GCA_030633145.1 Desulfobulbaceae bacterium | reverse complement strand
TTCATCAGGTATTTAAAAACGACATCATAGACAGGGTTTGCTATTTGCATAATCTTTCCGGTATTTTTTTTGGGGTTCGCAGATAAGCGCAGACTTCGAACTCGCTTACCTGGAGCGTCCAGTTTCCGTTCCCACAGACGGAGTCTCGCAGGCTCGCTTACCTGGAGCGTGGGAACGAGAGGGAGTGAAGAAATGTCCCGGCTAAAGTTGGTAGCCCTATTTGTTCTTTTCCATCCCTGATTCAGCCCCAAGACGAATAAACAAAGGAAGCCTGATCTTTCGGGTCAAATTCTTCCTGCGCCATTTTTCATCCTTGATAAACAGCATCCTGCCGTTACTGACCATCCTGTTCATTGCCAGGTGACGAGGTGACAACGGTTCCAGCGGGACGATAAATAAGGGCTGTCCTTGTTTGAGCCTGGCAAATTGCCGTGCCTTGATAACCGTTTCAACCATGGACACAGGGCAGCCTTCCGAGACAAAGGCGATATTTTTTTTATCATCGCTCTTAAAATCCCCCAAGGATATTTTCTCCTTGCCTTCAGCCTTAATTATAGCAAGATCAGATGGAAATGTAAATTTTTCCTGCTCAATTCCCGCACAAAAAGCATCCTCTGGATAGTGTTCAACAATCCGGTGGGCAAGGGTTACCATGCTTCGGTTATAGTACAGGGAAACACAGTAGTTGACTGTTTCCTGCTTTGGGATAAGAGGCTGCAACAACTCAAGCCAGGCCCCAACCCCGCTTAACACTGCCTGCTGATGGGTGATCCGCTTTGCATTGATCGCTTCTTTTTGTTCATGATAAGCAACATATTCGTGCATCATGAAATATTGGCCAATGAGCCGCCTGACCATGTCACTAGAGCGGAGCTGCGGATAATGTTTTTTGACAAACTCCTGAAACTCTTTTCTTTTGGCTGTCAAATCTTGCACTGTTTTGATGGAATGGCTTGATTCCAGAAGGTCTTTGGCCTGGATCATCAGGGCGGCAAAGGGATATTTGGCCGGAATCGGGGTCTTGTCCTTCAAGGCCTTATACAGGGCATTGTTAGCATTGCTGCCGCTTATAACAGGCACAGCAGCAGGATCAGTAATGGTGACCACAAAAGAGGTGTCATTAATCAGGAGCGGCCTGAGCCGGGTTGTTCATTATTAAAGCGAACAAGAGGAACAAAAAGAAAAAAAACGAGCGTTTATGATGCATGATAATCCTTTATTAAATTTTGGCAACGGCGGACTCAGGGTGTGGCAATCTGATGCATAACCTTCACCGCCTCATCCAGTCTATCGTAACATAAAATATCTGCCGGCCGTCCCTGCACCCATTGCACCAATTCCGCAATCCTGGCAGGTTCCACCGGGTCACCCAGCATACATTCAGCCTCAATCAGCCGCTGAAATGTTTCTGTGGCTGAAATCGCTGTCAGGGACACTGCAGCTCCGGGCGTATAACAGGGAAAGATAATCCGGGTAACCGTTCTGGTCGTTCCCGGCGCTGCCAGGGTAAATGCTGGCGGCGGCAAGGGTGGTCTTGCCGCTGCCGCAGCATGGGCGATCATCAGCCAGTCACGCTGCCCGTGCCAGAGATCGGCTATTTCGGCGGAAAGGGCAAGAATTAATGTATCCTGAATTATTACATCTTGAGGTATTATATTCTGATTATCTGAGCTGGTCAATACCCTGCCATCCCGAACAAGCCGCCAGCCTGTATTGCTGTTTTGATACAGACTGAAAACTGTTTCCGCAGAACCCGCTTCCGCTTCCGCAGCAAGGTGACTATAAAGCTGCAACACAGCCTGCCAGCAGGCTGTGCATCCTCACACCTGATCCGAAAGACAAGGTCATGGAGACGAAAATCAGCCTCAGCGTGGAAACAGGTTTCAGGGGCATCAGGTACGCAGATTAACCCCTCCTGCTGCCAGTGGTGCAGCAAAGTATCAAGCCGGGCCTGTATATGGTTCGTGTTTTGCGTGGAAGCATCAGTACCGGCAATGGCAGCTACTATTTCATCCAGTGCAAGGGCCTGATAAACGCTTCGAGCCGCAGGGTCAAGCAGGTGTACCCGGTCACCAGCCGGGTTTACCACCACCAGGCTTTCAGCCAGAGCAAAGGACGCTGTCGGCACAATCATTTTTTCGTTCCTGCTGCGGCTGTTAGCTCTGCTCCTTTGCTCTGCCCCAGGTACTCCCAGATAAAGGGGTTGCCGCACAATCCTCCACCAGTATCTTGCCGGTCCCGGCATCCTTGAGACGGCTGCTGCCAAGAACAGTGGGCGGCCCTTCCCAGCTCAGCTCGGCCTTGATACCCGGAGTATGGGTACGCACCTCAAAGTTCCAGACATCAGTTTTGGATAGGTCAGCAGGAACAGCATGAAAATCAGAACCATAATCCGGCATGTCTCCGCCCCATTCAGGATGGGGAAAGACAATGCTGAGATAGCGGTCTCCCATGGGTGATGGGGGTGGAGCCATTTCCGCAAGGTCATGGCTGTCTTTGCCCTGGTGACTGTCCAGCAGACGACCCAGGCTGTTGCCGTTATCCCGGCGGCCGTCTTCGGTACTGACAATCAGTCGAACATACCACTGGTTGTCGGGCAGGGTGTATTGGTTTTTTTCTGCGCTGATCCCGGATTGTTTACGTTTCATATTGAGCTTGCCTTTTTGGGTTAATTTGTTTAGGAAGGGTGATCTACTTATCGGCCTGCTGGTGTTTTTTAATTCATTGTGAATTACTTCTCGTTCCCATTAATATTTTATTCCCATTAATATTTTACTTAACTCTGTGTTATGACCACTGCATTTCAAAACAAAATTCTGCTGCCCGTGCTTGCTGCCTGTCTCCTTGCCGCTCAAACAGCCATTGCCGCCCCTACTTCTTCCTTGTCTCTGCTCGGCACAACTATTCATTCCAGCGGCCGCAATTCAGCCATTATACTGAACGAGTCCTCTGGAAAACAATAGCTGGTGTATGCTGGCGATACAATTCAGAGCGCAGTAATCCAAAAGGTTGAACGGGGCAGGGTTATCCTGATGCTCAACGGTCAGCAGGAAATCCTGACCCAGGAAAACCGCAAAGGCGGTGGCCCAGGAGCTGATATGGGGCCAAATATTCTCCCTGATGATATTATGCCGCCGCCCCCACCACCGGCTCCGGCACCGGCAATGGTGAAGCCCTGATCGCAGGTATCAACGGCAGACGACCTGCCTGCGGATATTTTGTTGCGGCTTACGCTGGTAGCCTCTTTATGCAAACATAATCTCGTCGGATCAGCTGCCATGGATCGTACTGCTCCAGTAGTTGCCGCTGCTGCCCACGAGGTTAAGCGAGCCATTGAAGTAACCACGGAAACCTGCCACTACAAGCTTCAAGGGTGATGCGTACGCACCGGCAGCATAATTCGGATTCCAGGATGACCTTTCATTGTCAAGCTCGATATCTGTGGGCAATCTGAATAGCCGGTTATGAAACTACCGTGCCCGGGGACGTCCGTGAATCTGCCCCACACTGGTATAAATCACCGTAAGCAGCGGTATCCGTGGAAGAGGTTGCCACCTGGGACGCACCCAGATTACGATCTTTCCATTCCACACACTGTGAACATACCGTGTCACCTGTGGTTGGGTTCTATTTGTTGTCGTTTTCCATAGATCATCCTTGGTTTGAATTAATATTTGTGGTTAGTTCTACTTTGGGACAAACAATGATTGATACATACCATCTATATCAATGTTTATTTATATTTGATTGAATGGACGTTTACAAGACAATACGGGGGGGGGGCGAAATACCTGCCATGACCTTAAAAAAAGCTCACTGATTTATACCGAAGCTGAAGGTACACTCCTGCTGGTAAAAAACTATCGCCCATCCCTTGCAAAGATGTCTCTCATCTTTTGTTCGTTTTTACGAGGTCTGAAGTACTAAACTGTTTTGCCATTCTTCCTGAAAAGAAGTAATGTGTTAAGGCATCCTTCATTTGTCAGTTGATACTTTTTACACAATCTGGTTCCCAAGCTCCAGCTTGGGAACCTATTTTAGAAGCTCCAGCTTCCGAGGCATTGTTCCCAAGCCGGAGCTTGAGAACCAGGAATTTTGTGGGAGCAAGGTATTACCCAAAGTGTCAACTACTTTTAGCTCGAAATGAAGGATGCCTGTGTTAAAATAAATCTCCATTAATATTCCCCACAAAAATTGCCTGCAAAGGATTTGTGCATACCATGATTATGATACAACTGACAGAGATGAAACCAACCGATTTTGACGGTGATTTACTGATTTATTTTATCCAGGAAACAGGTAGTAAAACCGTGTTCTGTCCAGAAACAGCACTGCGCGGGTATATGCGATCCCCCTGGAAAAAGGGTGATTTCAGAGGGAAAAATGGAGAAACCTTTCTTTTTTATCCACCGACCAGGAAAAAAATTGCAGCAGACAGGGTTTTACTGGTTGGTCTGGGTAAAAAAGAAAAGAAAGAGCATCTCTGTCGTGAACAGCTCAGGGCGGCGGTCGGCACTGCGATACAAAAGGGACGCACCCTCAAGGCTGTTAACCTGCTGGCAGTCCTGCCTGAAAAAACCGGTCTTGCAGATGATGCTGTTGCCGAGTGTGTGAGCGAGGGACTGGTGCTGGCAAATTATAGCTTTGACCGGTATAAGAGCGGGAAGAAAAAGAAAATTAAAAAAGGTGACCGCAAGGAAAACCAGCCCATTGAGCAGTTTTTTCTCTCTCCGGGAGTGCTGAAACGAAACCCGGTGCGCAAGGGCATGAAGCAGGGTGAGGGAGCAGCCCTGGCAGCATGTGCGGCTCGTGATATGGCAAATGAGCCGGGCAACGGCTGGACACCGGCTCGGTTTGCGGATTTTGGCAGGCAACTTGCCCAAAAAAGCGATCTGGAGTGTACCATCATTGAAAAAGAGGAGATGAAAAAACTGGGCATGGGCGGTATTCTGGGCGTGAATCAGGGTTCCAACCTGCCGCCTAAGCTCGTTATTCTCAAGTACAAGGCTGCAAAAAAAAGAGGTGCAAAAAAGCCCCCGACTCTGATGTTGGTGGGCAAGGGGTTGACCTTTGACTCCGGTGGTATCAGCCTGAAACCGGCTGCGGGCATGGAGGACATGAAGTATGATATGTGCGGCGGTGCCGCTGTTATCTCCGCCATGCAGGAGGTTGCCCGAGAAAAGCCCAGGGGAATCAATATCATCGCCCTGATACCTGCCACAGAAAACCTGTCCGGCGGTTCAGCTATCAAGCCGGGTGATGTGATTACCCATTATAATGGCATCACCTCAGAGATCATCAACACCGACGCAGAGGGTAGAATGATCCTTGCCGATGCCCTGGCTTATGGTATTGACACTTTTAAGCCGGATGCGGTGATTGATCTTGCCACCCTGACCGGGGCAGTGATTGTGGGCCTTGGCCATCACCGAACTGGCCTGCTGGGTACTGACGATTCACTGGCAGAGCGAGTTATGGCTGCCGGGGAACGGGCCGGTGAACCGTGCTGGCGGCTACCCCTGGGATCAGAATATTCCAAATTAATAGAATCCCAGGTGGCGGATATCAAGAACACTGGCGGCAAGAGTGCGGGTACTATTACCGCAGCAGCCTATTTGCAGGAATTTGTTGGTGATACCCCATGGGTTCATCTTGACATTGCCGGTACTGCCTGGAATTTTACTAAAAAGAGTTATATCCCCAAGGGGCCTTCCGGTATTGCGGTTCGCACCCTCTTGAACCTGATTCGTGACTGGGATTGATTCGTCCAATCAGGCTACCAACATAACCCACAACATTTTTGCTTTTGCAAGTACGTTGGTGTGAGCTTTGCGAGTTGTTGCGACTTAAGTTGGTAGCCTTTATTTTGAAATGTGTTTTACCCACAAATAGTAAAAAAATCTTGCAGAGAAAGCACTTTTACACCTATGGAGATCCACAGGATAGTTTAGTTAGTTGCCGTAGTCCGACCCGGCAGCACTCCCGGATTCGACAACACGCAGCAACACGGCATCAACAGTCAAAATGAAGCCGGTGATTTTATAGCATTACATGAAACAGGCAACGCAACCATTTAGCATAGGAACAACGTACTCAAGAAGTGACATTGTCGCAGCCTGGCGAGGATTCTCTTCAATTATTGATTTCAGGTGGATGGGGTCACATGCAATCAGTGGAAACACCCTGTTCGTTTTTTGTGGATCAACAGATACTTCCGAAGACGGTACGGAATACTATTTCGTTGGAAAAAACTTGTATAGGTGCGTTAAAAATAATTCAAGCTCTCTTCCTGAATCATTTTTGCAATTGCATGTTTTTATTTGTGATTCAAACGACAGTTTGATTTATGTCGGATGCCATCGGAGCCAGGCGGAAGAGTTGACCAAGGGGTTTGGCGCACTGAAGAGTGGGCAAAATCATATTTTCCAGATCCTTTCGGCACATTTCGCTAATGGATTCAGGTTGAACTCCCCTATTGAGTTGGTGCGATTTAGATCGTTTGCCGCAGAGGATTTTGGCGAAAAAAACGTGCTGACCCAAGAGGAACTGAAAAGGTACATTTCTGCCTGCGGAACTACCTATGACGGAAAGGTATATGCTGTGTCCGTTGACACTAAAGAGCGAATCAAAGAGTTGGCAGATGAATACTTCTCCAACGGAGCCCAAGTTATCTTTTTTGCCGAATTCTACGCCAAGAACGAAAACAGGCTGTTCAAAGCAAGCGTTGTCTCCGAGGATATGCTCATTGACATTCTCCGTAAGCTGTTCCCGAAGCTGTCGTTCACGAAGACCTATTTCGGCTACACAGACGCTTCCGTCTTCGTCGCTCTGGTGGCCGAAATCCTGCGTGTGTGGGGTGACGATGTACTGCTGACCTACAGCCAACTTGCCGAGCGGTTGCGATATATACCCCTGGATAGGATTAAATCCGCCCTCGGTCAAAACGCAGACTTCATTTGGAGCAGCGTGGGAACCTTCTCTCACGTCAGTCGAATTGAAATCACCGATGAAGAGCGGCAAGTAATCTGCCAAGCCGCCGTGCGGAAATGCAATACTCGCAACTATGCCTCGATTACAGACTTGCCCTTTGGGGAAATCGAGGAACGTAACTATGAACTATCCATCACGGCAATTCATAATGCGGTTTACCGCATCTGCCTATCAAACAAGTTCGATAAAAAAGGCAAAATTGTTGCGCACAAAGGAGAGGTCTTTGATGCGTTAACCATAATGAAGAAATACTGCCGAACCATTGACACCTGTTCGTTTGACGACCTCTTGAACTTTGAAAGAGAATTGACGGGCGTGGTTAATCGACGGATTCCCCTGGAAGCCAGCAACACCGTATTGCTTCGTCTTGATAAAGACACGTTTGTTGCGGACAGATATGTTCATTTCAACACGGACGCAATCGACGAAACAATTGGGGTGTTTGTTAAGGGAGATTATCTTCCACATAAGTCTTTCACTACATTCGGGGCGTTCCCCGACTGCGGTCAGGCATGGAATTTGTTTCTGTTTGAAAGCTACTGCCGCCGCTTTAGTCGGAAGTTTCGGTTTGATACCCCATCGGTTAACTCACGGAACGTTGGCGCAGTCATTCGTACAAGCTGTGACATGGACTATATGGAGATTATGACCGATGCCGTGGCGAATGCCGACGTTCTCTTAAAGGACATAGCTGTGGGCAAGTTCCTGTATGAGAGTGGCTACACGGGCAAAAGAACAACCGCAAAAGCTAACGAAATAATCGAAAAGGCGAAGGCCATACGAAAAAGAGGGGAATGAAGGTGTACTCGTATACATACGACAAGAAAACAGGCGGGATACTGCTTAATTCCTCGCCCACCGGGTTCTCCAAAGAACCCCGCCCGGTTTACGCGCCTGAATTGGGCGTGCTGGGTTTTGACAACTATTGGAAGTACGACAGTCAGACCGACCGCCCCTATATGTGGGCTGAAGCAAACCGATACTACTATCGCGGGACGCTTGTCGCAAAGCTGAAAGGCGGCAATCTCTACACCGCCCCTGAGATTATCATTCCAAACGGCGAGGACGGTAAACCGACCATGCCGGAACCTCAAGGGATATCGCTTTGCCCTGTTGACATAGAGGCTATGGTTGAAGCAAACCGTGAAATGCTTGAAATCATCGAGCAAAGCACAGTCAAGAAAATACTGGCTATCTACACCAAGTACAAGAAAAGGCTCGACTGCTTCCATGTTGCGTTTTCGGGCGGCAAGGACAGTTGTGTTCTGCTCGACCTCGTCAAGAAAGCCCTGCCCAAAGGCAGCTTTGTGGTGGTATTCGGCGACACGGGCATGGAGTTCCCCGACACCTACGAGGCCATCGAAAGAACCGAACAGCAATGTGCCGAGGACGAGATACCTTTCTACATTGCCAAGTCACACCTCCTTCCAAAGGAATCATGGAAGTTATTCGGCCCCCCGTCGCGTGTACTCCGCTGGTGCTGCTCGGTGCATAAAAGCAGTCCGCAGACGTTGAAGTTGCGAGAAGTGACTGGCAAAAAAGATTTCATAGGTCTTGACTTTGTTGGAGTTCGGGCTCAAGAAAGCGTTGCTCGAAGCAGCTACAAATATGAGAACAAAAGCGCAAAACAAAAGGGACAGTTCAGCCATAATTCGATCCTCGAATGGACATCTGCTGAGATATGGCTTTATATATATGCGAACGATGTACTGATTAATGAATCCTATAAGAAAGGTAATGGTCGCGCTGGCTGTTTGTTTTGCCCTTTATCGGGCGGCACAAGCGACTACTTACGCCGAACGAGCTATCCGGCAGAGATTGATAGCTATATCGATTTGATTAAGAATACCTACGATGAGGATAAGCGCAAGAAGAAAAACGCCGAATCATATATCCTAAAAGGCGGTTGGAACTCCAGAAAGAATGGACGCGAGTTATCGAACAATACTTTCCGTTGCATCGAAAATATTACAAACGGAGTTTTGACAATAACCATTACTAACCCTGATTCCAACTGGTTGGAATGGATAAAAACGATAGGAGACTTACACGGCGACAACGGTGATTACTCCGTTCAATTTGACGGCGAATTCATAAGATTTTCTGTTAAGGCGACAAAGAACGGCTACATCGTAACAATCCCGAAAGCTGTGCTGAAAGAGCGTCCCACATTCGGGAAGATGTTCCGACAGGTCTTCCGAAAAACCTCGTATTGCAAAGGTTGCCGAGTTTGCGAAACGAACTGTCGAACCGGTTGTATCAGTTTTGCTGGCGGCAGAGTCAAAATAAGTAACTGTATTAGATGTCACGAGTGCCACGCAATCGACAGCGGTTGTCTGTTATTCCACTCTCTTCGCCACCCACAAGGAGGAGGTAACTCCATGAAAAGCCTAAATTCTTTCGCTGACCACGCTCCGAAGTCTGAATGGTTGCGCTCATTCTTTGAGCTGAAGGAGGCTTTCTTTTCGAACCATACACTGGGTCCAATGATGTATGATATGTT
>DAOVTM010000403.1 GCA_030633145.1 Desulfobulbaceae bacterium | reverse complement strand
TGAAGTAAGTCCTGAGCAAAATCCTCAGGGGCCTTCGTCAGGCCTTAAACGCATAAAACGTGGCTGCGGGTGGACTTTCCCCTTAAGATATGCACGATCTGCGGCACGTACTTATAGTGAACAAGACAATGACGCAAGCCATGTTGCGGGGATACGGCTTGTCCTCCCAGGTCAGTAACAGGCCAGGGGCTTTGCTCCGGCACGGTGGCGTAGCAAGGCCGATTGCCCGTAGCGGAGCAGGGCAGCGAGACGCAGACCGACACCGTGCTTGAGCAAAGCCGGGGCAAAGGTAAAATATGGGCGTAAGCTGCGAAATTATTTTTGAAATTTTTACTGATGACCGTCCTGCATCTTGACCAGGATAATAAAAACAGGTACCTTTTTATGTATCCTCTTTAATCTTTATGAAAAATGTTCAATTACCCTGAGCTGCGCAGGAACCGCAGGGTGGGAAAGCCCTGCCCAGTTCATTGCCTGCAATCACCTGTGTTATTCAGTTAATCAAGCCAATTCTCAACGGACAAACCATCAACCCTGTTAAACTCATTCATATTATTGGTAATCAGCCTGGCATCAATGTGAAGGGCATGTGCAGCTATCAGGAGATCGTTTGCACCAATGATCCTGCCTTGCGATTCCAGCTGCGCACGAATGTCGCCATATTTCTCAGCGGCAGCGGCAGGCCAGTCCAATACAGTACAAAAGTTGAGGAAATCGTTTAACGCAATGGTATTCTTTTGTTTATGTTGACTCTTGCTGATACCGTATTGTAACTCTGCCAGAATAACGCTTGAAGTAACCACGTCATCCGGTACAGTCTCTTGAAGTTTTCGGCACACTTCGGGTGGATACTGTTTCATTATATAGATACAGATGTTGGTATCAAGCATATAGAGCATCAGGGCTTTCCGATTAGTTTTAGCCTCGTTCCCATGCTCCTGCGTGGGAACGCAACTTGGACGCTCCTGAGTCCTATGACAGCCGCTGGAGCGGCAATTCAGGTTCCCACGCTGGAGCGTAGGAACCAGTGATATAGAGCATCAGGGCTTTCCGATTAGTTTTTGGCTGTATTACAACGATTCGCACTCATCAAGGGGAGGATTGTCAATGGTATCGGGGAAGTCGTCACTCAGGGTATGGGCTTTTTTGAAATATTCCGTCCAGGATCGTGGTTTGGGGGTGAGCAGGATTCCGTTTTCCACGGGACGTAAATAAACTTCTTCAGCATCAAACTCCAGTTCTCGGGGCAATCGAACTGCTTGGTTTGTACCGTTGCGAAACAACCTTGCGGAAAGAAGTGTTGCTTGATGGGCTTTATTTTTGCTCAATTCCGGTTCCATTTCTGTTCCCTCCCGACTTCATCACGTAAAACTCTAACATATAAGTCTTTAATAGCATAGGCTAACAGTATATGTCAAACATATTCAAACTGTACAGTCAGGCCGACACTACATCCGATTCTTTGAAAAAAATATCTGCCCTCTCAAGGCAACAAGTTCCGTCCGTTATAGAGATTCAACAAATAATCTATTCCCACAGCCTGAAAGTGTTGACACCAGTTCGGCCAGTCTGGTATTTATGTTAATTTTGGTGACTAAAATTTGTATCCATCTGCGTTATCTGCGTAATCTGCGGATACATCAAGCTCCCGCATATTACCAGCCGCCACCCCAACCACTATGAGCAAAAAAAGAAAAAACAAAAAGCTCACCCCCCTTGCCGATTCCCTCACAGCGGTTTATGGTGCAAAGGAGTGGGGAACCCAGTGGCACCTCTTTACCCTGGTTCATAACTGGCCGAAAATAGCTGGCAGCCAGTTTGCTGACCGCAGTATGCCTGCCCGGTTTCAGCGGGACACCCTCTGGGTCTATGTGCAGGATTCCGTCTGGATGCAGCAGATCCAGCTCTGTAAGATGGAGCTACTGGATAAAATAAACAAATTCTTGCAAAAAAAGCAGGTAGTAGAGGATATCCGCTGGGAACTGCTCCCCCCCTGGATGCGGCAAGAACCGGTGGAAGAGTATGTCCCGCCGCCGATCAATGTTGACCCTGCCGCAGAACGCAGCTTCCGGCAGATGGCGGAGATCATAGAAGATAAGGCGACCAGAGAGGCTTTTTGTAATCTCTGGCTCCATCTTGAATCAATTAAAAACGCAAAAGAGTAACGATGCCCCACCTGACCGCAATGAACCATAATTTTGTGCAAAAAAGTTGATTAACATAAATCCATGAATATTCTCAAGCAGATCGGCAACACCCCCATTATCAGCCTGAAACGTCTGTCCCCCTCCCCTGGCGGCACCATCCATGCCAAGCTGGAGGCGATGAATCCCGGCGGTTCGGTCAAGGATCGACCGGCTCTTTCCATGGTTGAGGCCGGGGAAAAAAGCGGTGAACTCAACGCTGATAAAATACTTCTGGAGGCCACCAGCGGCAACACCGGCATTGGTCTGGCTATGGTCTGCGCTGCCAAAGGATACCGCTGCCGCCTGATTATGCCGGAATCCGCCTCCATTGAACGGCGGCAGATCATGCTGGCCTACGGGGCTGAAATCATCCTGACCCCTGCCAAACGCTCCACAGACGGGGCGATTGAAAAGGCATACTCCATGGCCAGGGAACATCCAGGTACCTATTTCCTCACCGATCAGTTTAATAATCCCGCCAACTGGCAGGCCCATTACCGGACAACCGGGCCAGAGATCTGGGAGCAGACCAGGGGCAAGGTCACCCATGTCGTGGTCACCCTTGGCACCTCCGGCACTGCCATGGGTCTTGCCACCTGGTTCAGGGAGTTTCATCCCGAGGTTGAGGTCGTTGCGGTGGAGCCGTTTCCGGGTCATAAAATCCAGGGACTCAAAAACATGACCGAGTCCTATCGTCCTGAAATATTTGACAAGTCAAAGCCGCACCGGATTGTCAACGTGGCAGACGAAGATGCCTTCCGTACTGCCCGGCAGTTGGCTCGTAAAGAGGGGGTTTTGGTCGGGATGAGTTCCGGGGCAGGCATGTTCGCAGCCATGGAACTGGCTACCGAAGAACCGGACTCTCACATAGTGACCATCTTTGCGGACGGCGGTGAGCGCTACCTGTCCACCCCGCTCTTTGTCCGCAAAGAGCCGCAGGGACAACAGAGCCAACAGCTCCGCTTCTACAACAGTATGACCCGCAAAAAAGAGGTCTTCAAACCCATCCACGAAAACAAGGTCACCTTTTACGCCTGTGGACCCACTGCGTACGAATTACCCAACATCGCCCACTGCCGTCGTTTTGTGGTTGCCGACCTGATGACCCGTTACCTGCAGTTCAAGGGGTTTGAGGTCAAATCCTTTATGAATTTCACTGATCTGGACGACAATACCATTGCGGGTGCGGTTCAGGCAAAACTCCCTTTGGAGACCTTTACTAACAAGTATATTTCCGCGTTCCGGGAGGCCTTTTCCACCCTGGCTGTCAATGATTTTTCCGGCTATCCACGGGCATCGGAGTATGTCGGGGATATGATCGAGATTACCCATGAATTGATCCACAAGGGGTATGCTTATGAAAAAAACGGCTCCATCTATTTTGACATCTCAAAATTCAAAAAATACGGCAAGCTTTCCGGCATCGACCTGAGCAAAATGCAGCTGGGCCACACCGTTGATCTGGACAACTATGAAAAGGATAACCCCCGGGATTTTACCCTTCTCAAACGCTCCACCCTGAGCGAACTGAAAAACGGCATATTTTATGAAACCGACTGGGGCAACCTCCGTCCGGGCTGGCATATCGAATGTTCTGCCATGTCCACCCGCTATCTTGCCGAGACCCTGGACATCCACACTGCCAGCCAGGATTTGATGTTTCCCCACCATGAAAATGAAATCGCCATTGCCGAGGCTCTGACCGGTAAACCGCT
>DAOVTM010000258.1 GCA_030633145.1 Desulfobulbaceae bacterium | reverse complement strand
GATGGCATCCTCCCGGACATGGGTGTGGATGTGGAGAAAACTCTTTTCCCCGACCAAAGGCAGATTATCAAAGGTTCGGCTGGAGACCTGCACCTCGTAGCCCACGCCCTGGACATCGATTATTACCTGAGCCGGGTCTTTATGGAGGAGGATTCCTGTGAGGGCTGCAATCATTGGTGAATTATGAGTGATGAGTCATGGGTGCTGAACAGGCATTCTTGATGTTGCCGGGAAGGATCATAATGGTGACGGAACATTTTCCGTTGAGGTATGGTTTCTCTGAAACTCCATGCTCATCAACTTAGCCTGTGCGGTTTCAAGTATTGAGTCTCGAATATACTTACTGGCCTCAAGTATTTCAATACCGATTATCTCCCTGTTTTCATCAAGTTCCAAGGTGATATTAGGACTGATCTCCGCACTTCCCCGCTCCGGACCTTCAGCTATGACGACATGCATTATATCTTCTTCTTTATAGTATTTAATCTCCATTATTGCAGCCTCACAAATCTATCGTTTCTGATTCTGAAATGTACCTGTTTTCTGTCTGTTTCATGGATAGTAACAGGAGTGATGATATTCTCATTTTCTTCATAAGATATTAATACCAGGCGATCCCCCATTGACCCTATCGCTATAAGCCGGGAGGAATCAATGTCAAAATACCTTTCCGTGGAATACCTAATTATATGTTCAGCTTTTTCGATACTGAAATGTCTCTGAATACATCGATGCTTAAAATAACTTGTCCAGCTGATTTTCATTTATTTGAGACGATCCATATAATTGGCATGGCAGATGGCAATGGCCAGCCCGTCTGCGGCATCGCTACTCGGGGTGCCGTTTAGTTCCAACAGGGCCTGCACCATGTGCTGCACCTGCTCCTTGGGTGCATGACCATATCCGGCAACCGCCTGCTTGACCCGGCGAGGAGTGTAATCAGACACCGGCAATCCCTGCCGCATGGCGGCCACAACTGCGGTTCCCCTGGCCTGGCCAAGTTTCAGGGCAGAGCGAACATTATGAGCCACAAATAGGTCTTCCACTGCTGCGACCTGGGGTTGATGGTACTCAATCACCTCAATCAGTCCCTCAAAGATAATGAGCAGCCGTTTGGAAAAATCCTTTTCCTTATCCGTGCGGATGGTACCGCAGGCGACATAACCGAGCCGGTGTCCGGCCTTGTCTATTATTCCGTACCCGGTGGCCCTGGAACCGGGGTCAATCCCGATAATCCGGGTTGAACCACTCCTTGACCTGCTCCCTATGATAGACCCTCAATTATCTCGTCAGGAATATCAAAGTTGGCATGAACCTTCTGCACATCGTCGTGATCTTCCAGGAGATCCAGCAGCTTGAGCAGGGATTTGGCCGGTTTTTCCTCAGTCACATCCACGGTATTTTTCGGCACCATGGACAGGGATGCCTCAGCCATGGTAATGCCGCTTTTTTCCAGATTTTCCACCACCTCATTGAAGCTGTCTGGTGTGGTGAGTATCTGAAAACTGGTGTCGTCTTCCACCACGTCATCGGCTCCGGCCTCAATGGCAATATCCATCAACTCTTCTTCATCAACGCCCTCGGCATCGACCACGATGACCCCCTGTTTGTCAAACATCCAGGCTACACAGCCAGACTCGCCCAGGTTGCCGTTGCACTTGGCAAAGTAATGGCGGATATCAGCGACAGTACGGTTTTTATTATCGGTCATGGTCTCAACCAGTACCGCTACCCCGCCCGGCCCGTAGCCCTCGTAGAGGATCTCGTCATAGACTGCGCCATCCAAGTCGCCGATACCCTTTTTGATGGCTCGGTCGATGTTGTCTTTGGGCATATTCTCGGATTTGGCTGCGGTTACCGCACTGCGCAGCCTGGGATTACCGTCTATGTCACCTCCGCCCATCTTGGCGGCCACGGTGATTTCCTTGATTAACTTGGTGAATATCTTGCCTCGTTTTGCATCGTTGGCACCTTTTTTTCGCTTGATGGTACTCCACTTGGAATGTCCTGACACTGTTAAATCTCCATCGTATTTTTTTTCGCTTTGCGCGGTTTTTCCCTACACTTTCAACTTTCTTCCCATTCCCAGCACAAACACTTCGCGGCTCTCCTTGCGGGAACTCTTAGGTTTGATGACTTTCACGTTTTTAAACAGGGTTCTGCACTCCTGGACAAATTCTGGAAAGTCCTCACCATCAAAGACCTTGCAATACATGGTGCCGTTTTCATGGAGCATCAATCGTGCTATCTCCAGAACCTGGCGAACCAGACCAATGGACTGCTGATGATCCGTGAACTGACTGCCGGTGGTGGCCGGAGCCATGTCGCTGAGCAGTACCTGAAAGCCGGGCCAGAGTTTGCGCAGATCCGGTATCAGTTGCTCGGAAAAGACATCATAACAGAGCCAGTTGATTTCAGCATGTTCTTTTTGCGTGGGGATATCCGTGGCCTGTAAATCAACCCCCACTACCACCCCGCTGGCTCCGACAGTCCTGGATGCATACAGACTCCAACTGCCGGGATGGCAGCCCAGATCAAGCACCCGCTGTTTTTTCTTGAGAAATTTATACTTTAACTGTGCCTCTTCCAGCTTATAGACGGAACGAGCCGGGTAATTGTCTTTTTTTGCCTTTTTGAAGTAGTAATCCTGTTCTTTGCGCATGGTTGAGTCGATTCTATGTTTTATTTACCAGCCAGTTTTTATGCCAACTTTTATGCCAACTTTTTTGCCAGCTTTTCAGCCAGACTTTCAGCTAAACTTAAAGCCTGACCCCGGGTGGAAATTTTCAGTTCCATCTGAGCCTCTTCCACCTCTTCAAGAATGATGCGAAAGTGGGGTCCAGGCTTGAGGTTGAGTTCGTTGATCAGATCCTGACCGGTAATCAGGGGCTGGGCAGTACGTACAGGCTTAACATGGTTTGCCTCCACTTCCCGCAGCCGGTTAAAGAGGGCAGAGACCTCCTCTTCCATTGCGTCCGGACTGCCCTCACCTTTTCCGGCCAGGGCATCGGCCATGGAAAGAAGAAACAGCCCGGGCAGTTCCTTATCTATAGCCTTGACCAGGCGCAGGCATGCCTTCAGTGTCAGATTGCCCTGGCGCTGATTGTTGGCGAGAAAAAAAGGACGCATGTGTCCGCTGATGAGGCGAGCCACCAGCCGGGTATCCTCACTGGACCAGCGCAGACGGTGGGCGATGCTGCTGAAGATATCCGCCCCCTGCTGATCATGGTCGTAAAAGGTGATTCTGCCTCCCTTGTCCTCGTTGATTCCATAAGTTGCCGGTTTGCCGATGTCGTGGAACAGGGCAGCCCATTTCAGCAGTCGGTGATACCTGCCAGTTTGCAGATAAGAGTGCATAGCCGCACTGTTTTCCGGAAAAAAACGGCCAGGTTCCGCCAAAATTTCTTCCATCTGGCAGAGAGCCTCAAGCGAGTGTTCAAAGACATCCAGATGATGGCTTGCAGGCTGTCCCATGCCCACCCCTGCCCGTAATTCCGGCAGGATTTCCCACAACAGGCCGCATTGACGCAGCCCGGCTAAAGCGGTACAGGCCCGATCAGAGGCCATAATCAGATCCAGTTCATAACGTATCCGTTCTTTAGAGATCCGTTCCATCTCCTGCCGGTGCAGATGGATTTGCTCCATTGCTGCCGGGTCAACGGAACAATCCAGGATAGCTGCAAAACGAAATACCCGCAGCATCCGCAGGGGATCAGCGGCAAAACTGGAACTGGATGTCACTCTTATTATCTGCTCTGCAAGATCCCTTCTGCCCCCGGTTGGATCAATAATCGGCAGGCTGGTATGGTTTGCACAAAGGGGATCATGGAAAAGTTCATGTACTGGAAGAGCCATGGAATTGACTGTGATATCCCGTTTATGCAGCTCCTCTTCAATGGAGGAAGCCCCTTCCCGGAACGAGGAAAAATCCACATCCTCCCCCTGCCAGACCACCCGTGCCGCATCCTCCTGTCGCCCCAGGGAAACATACGTGCCGCCGGTGACTGTTGCCAGCTGGTCGGCCCACTGCCTGGCGTGATGCACGACAGTGAGATCTATGTCTGAAGGCTTCCTGCCCAGGAGCAGGTCACGCACCGTACCGCCGGAGATAAAGACCTCGCCGGGTAGCTTCTGGTGCAGGGTAGCCAGATGATCCAAAAGACCCTCCGGGAACAGGCGGGCTACCTCCTTGCAGGCAAGCTCTTTTCGCATCGCCTTATGTTCTTTTTTTGCTCCTCTTGTTTGCATAACCTGTATCCTACCATTGATGATAAATTTTTCCCGTAAAAAATCCATAATCATTTCTGTAATTTTTTTTTGTAAAAACTACTCCGTTCCACGATTTTTATTTTATTGTCCCTTGTTTTCTGGTACCAGTTCTCTTAGAGAGAAGTCATAATTTTATTATCAATCGATTTACAAATAATTCATGCCCCCGATTATCACCTTCATAGGCTGGCACGATTGCGGCAAGACAACCCTTGCCAGCCAGGTAGTCCGCCATCTCAAGGAGCGCGGATACTCGGTTGCGGTCATCAAGTCCACCAAGGAGACCGGTCTGCTCCTGGATCAGGAGGGGACGGATACCTTTACCTATCGCCAGGCCGGGGCAGACTCGGTCACCCTGATTGCCCCGGATCAGATGGTCATGACCAGGTTTAAGGAACTGCCTGGTAAACGGTTAACCACTCTGGCGCACCGTTTTTTTCCAGATGCGGATCTGGTAGTGGGCGAGGGGTTTAAGGATGCCCGGCAGGTTGCAAAGATCGAGGTTACCAGGGGTGAGACGGAGTTGCTGCGTAATAAGGTAACCGGGGTCATTGCCATTGCCACAGACCGTAAGATTGCGGGTGATTATATTTTCCACCTGGATGAGTACAGTGAGATTGCCGATTTTATCGAAAAGCGGTTCCTTGACAAAGAGCAGAAGAAAAAGCAGCAGGCTGTGCTGCTCATTAACGGGCGTAAGGTGGTTATGAAGGATTTTGTCCAGGAGGCACTGACCGGAACCGTTAAGGGGTTTGTTGATGCCCTGAAAACGCACGGGGAAGATGTACAAGAGATTGAATTGCGCATACGAGTTGAGAGTACGGATTAACATTGCCTGGTGCGCAGGTAAGCGCAGACTCCGAGAACATCGTTGAACTAATAAAAGTATCAGATGCATCAATATAGAATGCCAAAAAAATAGAGGACTAATATAATGGATCATACCCAATCATTCACCGTAACCCAGCCCACCCGCATTCAATTTGGTGTCGGCACCATCAACTCTCTGGCAGATACCGTTGCCGATTTTAACGGCAGCAACGTCCTCCTGGTCGTTGACCCCGGCCTGGTAACCGCTGGACTGCTGCCCAATATTACCGCATCCCTGGACTCGGCAGACATCCCCTATACAGTCTATGACAAGATCGACCCGGAACCGGGTCTGAAACTGGCCGATGAAGGGTGCCGTATTGCGACAAAAAACGGCTGCGACTGCGTGGTCGGTGCAGGCGGTGGTTCTGCCATGGATGTGGCCAAGGCCATTGCAATTCTGGTCACCAACGGTGGCAGGGCCGTGGATTACCTGGGCCTGGGTCTGATCAAAAAACCAGGTCTGCCCAAGATCATGGTTCCCACCTCCTCCGGTACTGGGGCAGAGGTCACCTTTACCGCAGTTTTCATCAACGAAGAGACCGGTTCCAAGGGTGGAATGAACGGTGACCCGTTGTATCCAGATGCAGTAATCCTCGATCCGGAACTGACCCTCAGTCTGCCGCCCCATGTCACCGCCTTTACCGGCATTGATGCCCTGACCCACGCCCTGGAGGCCTACACCTCCACCCAGGCCCATACCATCTCTGTAAAGCACACTTTGTATGCAGTTGCTCTTATTTCCGATAATCTGGCCGCAGCCTGCGCCAACGGCAACAATCTCAAGGCCCG
>DAOVTM010000044.1 GCA_030633145.1 Desulfobulbaceae bacterium | reverse complement strand
TGGTTCATCCTCAGGCGAGTCCATTAAAAAGGAACCAGCCGGGATGCTGCTCAGTTCCAGGACAGGCCGGGACAGGGGATGCTGCAGAGTCAATCCCAGCATACCGATGGTCAAACCGACAGAGAGGGCCAGGGTCAGGAGATAGCTGCCCGGCTTGCGCCGCCCCTGGCCGTGGCCTGAACCGTGCCAGCGAGATCGAGTTTACTGGTACTCTCCTCAGCAATATACTGGTCAATGCCCCAGACCAGGGTTTCTTTCTGCTCATGTTCCAGATAACGGGTTGGCACAGGTGGTAGAGAAGGAGGCAGCCATGTTTTGCCCTGTTCGGGAAATAGAGCAAGGGAGTCTGTGTCTGGAGAGCGTACTGCTGATTTGGCCTTTTCCAGGTGGCGCAGGGTCTCCTGCTGCCCGTTGAACCAGGCTTTATAGACTCGGTTAAAGGTCTTGACCTGGTCTCGGTCATGGAGGAGGACGGCACTAAGGAGAACTCCGAGGCGGCGGCGACCGCTCTGGTCACTGTTGCTGCTAAGATCAGGTTTGCGGGCAAAGACCTGGTGCAGGCGGAGCAGGTCTTCCCGATCCTTAATCAGGGCGGACAGGGCAGGCAGGTCAGCCAGGGGCGGATTGCTGATTGCCGCAGCAGTCATATTCCCCTGTGCGGACAGCACCGTGAGCCAGACCAGCAGTTCGGCAGTGGCTGGTTTCTTGCGGATTCCCTTGCCGCGCAGTTCAAAAAAGCGGTTGATTGCCGCATCGCGTACCTGCTGATCCAGGTCGGGAAAGTCATTGATGCGAGACTCTACCGCAGCCCTGACCAGGTTTGGGGTCAGTTCGATATGGTGAAAGATGCAGCGGCGAAGAAATGGCTCGGGCAGACGGCGTTCCGAGTTGCTGGTGATGATTACCAGGGGCGCGGTGCCTTATCCACCTCGTCGATGAGAACCACGGAAGGGGAGTCGGTCTTGTATGCCTTCCACAAGGCTCCTTCGGTGATGTGAGCCTTTGGGGTACGCTCTTCTTCAGTGGATTGCTTGTCCTGACTGGCCCGCAAATAGGCCACCACGTCAAAGCGGTAAAGGAGATCGTCCGCCGTAGTAGTGGAGCGGACAAAGAGAGGGAAAAAACAGTCTTCCAGGCCGAAATAGTGGGCCAGGTAATGCGCCAGCTGGGCTTGCGGCACCAGGTTTGCCTGTTGAGTTGGTGCAGATCAGCGGTTAGTCGTTTCAACCCCTTTGTTCGGGTTTCCATGGACAGGAAGGAGACGATGCGGATGTTTTCCGGACAGTCACTGACCAGGCGAGAAGCGCAAAACTGGAGCCAGGCCGAGAGTTCAGCCGGGTTAAGGGGTGGATGGTCGCCGCCAAAGGTACCCCAGTTGAGCCAGAGCAGGGGTCTGATGCCCGGCTCGACAAAGTCAATCTGCCGTTGCAGCAGGTGCTGCATCGGTTCATCCATATCCGCATCCAGGCGGAGGCGCAGGTCGTCTTCAAGATAATGGAGCAGTTGCTCGTTATGGGACCAGATCATGTTGCTGCTGTCGGCATAGGCGACCACTGCCATGACCCTCCTGATCTCGCTACGGGCAAACTCCTTGACATGCTTGGCTGCCAGCCCCTTCTGAGTATCGCGATCCAGCCGGAGGTGGACATCGGCCTGGGAACGAATATGGTGTCTGATGGCTGAGGTCTGCCAGGAGTGATAGTTGGCAATGATACAGAGACTGTCCAGCTCAGGTTCACCCCTCCCCTGGCCGGAAAGTTGATGGATGATGTTGGCAGGATTACCAGCTTGCTCGAGCCAGCTCTTGAGCCAGCGGATTGGGCTGGTATCAGCCTCTGGATGGTGGTCGGTAAGGCGGCGCTGGATGACCAGGGGGACAGAATCTTCCAGGAGCAGGCATGGTTCGCCCTGATACATATCCCAGGGGGCATGGACATATACCAGGGACGGGCGGGCTCCGCACAGGCAGTGCTTGACCTCCGCTGGATTCGTGGCCCGCCGAACCACTGATTTTGGTTCGTTGGGCCAGGCCGTGTAGAGCAGGTCGTGGATGATTACCCCGTGGTCGCGCATCCGGTTATCCTGCTCATCCAGTTTTTCCGGGGCAATGATGACCACGTTGGCGGGCAGGTTGACCTCGAGCCGAGCCGGCAGGCTGTAGCTGATGAGGATATCTTCTTTCTCATGGTTCAGGGTAATGACGAGTTGATATACCCGGTCTGGATCAGTACGGATACCGATGCGGGGATCGACCTGCACTTCCTCCAGGACAGTGCTTCTGCTGCCCTGCTCTGTTTTGTTCTGCTCCTGAGCCAGTTGCCGCAGCCGGGTAACAAGATCCTGCCAGACAATGGTTCGTTGCGCCTTGCTGAGTGGTTTGTTTAGATCACGGGGGTCGTTGATGCCCTGGAGTTCAACAAGGGTCTGTGTTGACTTCGCACCGTTGGCATCTGTATAGGTAAATGTGGCCTTTTTGTCAAACGGAGCAAGAAAGAGGGGTAGTACTACGCATTTACCCATGGCTTCACGGCTGAAAAAACGAGGCATCTCTTGGCTAAAGTTGGTAGCCAGTCATCTTTCGCAAGCGTTGGAACAGGGATAAGTCGGAGCGGGGACAGGGAAAGGGAATGCAACCCGTGAATATTTAAAGGTAATAATTAGAGCTTTTCTAACGGATTGACTTTTTTTTTCGTGTCTGCTATGATAATAATATTTTGCTCTATTGCTGCCCTGCAACGTGCAAAAAATCGAGATATGGTAACAGCTGATGCCCAGGCATTCATAAGTTGTTTTATATAATATAAACGGCAGGTTTTATTTCAGGAGTTTTTCATGGCCAGTGTAGTAGTGGTAGGAACCCAGTGGGGTGATGAGGGCAAGGGCAAGATTGTTGACCTGCTGACCAATTACGCAGACTGCATTGTCCGCTTCCAGGGGGGAAATAATGCCGGTCATACCCTGGTTGTTGATGGGGAAAAATATGTCTTTCATATCATTCCATCCGGTATTCTCTATGAAGACAAGCTGTGCATGATCGGTAACGGGGTCATCATTGATCCCGGTGTCCTGCTCGGTGAAATGGCAGAGCTGCGGGAAAAAGGGCTGCCGGTTACCCCGCAACGACTGATGATCAGTGAAAATGCTCACCTGATCATGCCTTACCATCAGATGCTGGATCAGGCCAGGGAGGCATCCCTGGCCAAGGGAAAAAAAATCGGCACCACTGGCCGCGGTATCGGACCCTGTTATATGGACAAGGTTGGTCGAGTGGGAATCAAGGCCGGAGATCTGCTGGACAGCGGTCAGTTTCTTGATAAGCTGGCTGCCAATGTTGAGGAAAAGAACTTTTTCCTGACCAAACAGTACGGGGCTGAGGCGGCATCCTTTGCAGTCATCAGGGATCAGTTTGAGTCCTTTGCGGAAAAATTGACCCCCTTTATCGACAATGTCTCCATGGTACTTGACAAGGCTCGCAAGGATGATAAAAATATCCTCTTTGAGGGCGCCCAGGGAACCCAGCTGGATATCGATCACGGCACCTATCCCTTTGTAACCTCATCCAACACTATTGCGGGCAATGCCTGTATCGGTTCCGGTTTTGGTCCGGCTCATATTGATGAAGTCATTGGAATCCTCAAGGCTTATACCACCAGGGTAGGGGAGGGTCCCTTCCCCTCTGAGCTGCCAGAGGGTGATGAGATTGGCGATGCCCTGCAGAAAAAAGGCGGAGAGTTCGGAGCCACAACCGGTCGCCGCCGCCGTTGCGGCTGGCTCGACATGGTGGTGGCAAACGATGCGGTGCGCCTGAACGGACTCACCGGTCTGGCGATTACCAAGCTCGATGTTCTCTCTGGGCAGCCGACCCTTAAAATCGGTCGCAAATACAGCGTGGAAGGTGAAGAGTTTGACTGTATGCCTGGTAATATCCGCAAGACAGCCCTGGCTCAGCCAGTCTATGAAGAGGTTGAGGGCTGGCAGGAAGAGATTGACGGGGTGCGTAATTATAATGATCTGCCGCAGAAGGCAAAGGATTATGTCCAGCGGATCGAAGATATCTCCGGTATCGCACCGGTGATTGTCTCAGTGGGTCCGGATCGTGCAGAAACCCTGCTGCTGCGTAATCCGTTTGAAGGAAAGTAGAAGAAAACAAATACGTTGGGGAAGTAATTTGATCCTCATTTTTTACCTGGGAGAATGTGCATGGCTCGTATCACTGTAGAAGATTGTCTGGAACAGGTGGGCGATAATAATCGTTTTGCCCTGGTTCATCTTGCGGTTGAGCGTATTCGTCAACACCGCAAAGGGGAACCGTTTATGGTTGACGGAAAGAATAAAGAGATCGTGATGACTCTGCGGGAAATTGCCAGCGGTGATGTCACTTTTGAAAATATCAATGATCTGCCTGCTGAGCGTCGCGCCCGGGAAGCCGCAGAACGGGAAGAGGCTGAGGCGGAAGAAGCTGTGGCGGAAGTCGAAGAGGAATAAAGTCGAAGAGGAATAAAGTCGAAGAGGAATAGGCAGAAATCAGAAGCCGGAAGAATACTATGTTGGGGTTGAAGTATAACGAAAACCCAACTTATTATGAGAAACGATTTAAAAGGACGTTAAGGCATATAAAAAGATGGCAAAGTGTTATTACGAGATACTCAGTGTTTCCAGGGATGCGGATGGGGGAATCATAAAAAAGGCCTACCGCAAACTGGCGATGAAGTACCATCCGGATCGTAATCCGGGTGACAATGCAGCAGAGGAGTGTTTTAAAGAGGCTGCCGAAGCTTATGAGGTTCTCAGTGACGAGCAGAAACGTCAGGTCTATGACCGCTTTGGTCATGATGGTCTGAAAAACAGCGGCTACTCTGGACCTCGTAATACCGGGGATATATTTTCCAATATCAACGACATCTTTGGTGAGATGTTCGGGTTTGGCGGCGGCTCCCGTCGGCACGATCCCAATGCCCCCAGCCAGGGAGAAGACCTGCGCTATGATATTGAAATTTCTTTCATGGAAGCCGTACACGGCACGGAAAAAGAAGTCGATATCAGCAAGCGGGAAACCTGCTGGACCTGCGATGGTTCAGGGGCTCGCCCCGGTCATAAACCCCAGACCTGTCCCACCTGCCAGGGTCGAGGTCAGGTGCTTCGTTCCCAGGGTTTTTTCCAGGTCAGTTCCACCTGCCCGCAGTGTCATGGACAGGGACAGGTGGTGGCTGAACCGTGTACGGACTGTAATGGTGCAGGACTTAAAAAGAAAAAGAAAAAGGTTAATCTCAAGATCCCGGCTGGAGTCGATACCGGTTCCCGAATGCGGTTGACCGGCGAGGGCGAGGGTGGACGGCGGGGCGGCCCGTCTGGAGATCTTTATGTAATTATTCATGTGCTGGAGCATGAATTTTTTCTCCGCGATGGCCGGACTATTTTTCTCCCCTATCCTGTTCCCATGGTTAAGGCAGCCCTAGGCTGTGAGGTGGATGTCCCCACTGTGAACGGGGCAAGCAAGATGAAGATTCCAGCCGGAACCCAGACTGGTGAGCGTTTTACCCTGCGCAGCGAAGGGATTACCGGTTTGCGCGGAGGCAGCAAAGGTGATATGATCGTCGAGGTACAGGTGCAGACCCCCACAGGTCTGAGCAAAAAGCAGAAGGAACTGTTGGAAGAGTTTGACGGGCATTGCGAACATGAGGCCGAGGGATTTTTTTCCAGGCTGTTCCGTGGTCATTTCAGTAAAGAGAAGATCAGTAAAGAGAAGAACCAGTGAGCGAGGAAGCTAAATTCAGCCATTTTGACGATGCCGGCAATGCCAGGATGGTCAATGTAGGCCCCAAAATGGAGACTGAGCGTGTTGCCGTTGCTGAAGGCCGGATAACCATGTGTGCGGATGCCTATTCCATGGTCAAGGCGGGTACCATGAAAAAGGGTGATGTCCTTGGGGTGGCCAGAATTGCAGGTATCATGGCCGCCAAAAAAGTGGATTCTCTGATTCCGCTCTGTCATCCCCTGATGATTACCAGGGCGGATATTGAGTTTACCTTAGACGATGCCAGCCATGCTGTCGTCATTGAGGCCACAGTGGGGATCACCGGCAGAACAGGGGTGGAAATGGAGGCTCTGACTGCGGTTACCGTTTCTGCTCTTACTATTTATGATATGTGTAAGGCCGTGGACAAGGGGATGGAGATCTCTGATGTCCGTCTGCTGAAGAAGAGCGGCGGCAAGAGTGGTGAGTTCAGGAGACAGGTTACAAGGAAACAGGAAACAGGAAACAGGACTGAGATGAGTCATGGATAGCAAGCAATTAGAGAAATTTAAAGAGCAGCTTGAGCAGATGAAGGCGAAAATTATTACCGATGAGCAGCAGATCAGGGCGGATCTGACCACTCAGCACGGTAATATACCGGATCCCAATGACCGTGCCACCATGGAGTCGAATCGTGGTTTTGAACTCCGTATCCGTACCAGGGAGCGAAAACTCCTTTCCAAGATAGAACACGCCCTTACCCGGATGGAAGAGGGCGAATACGGTGTCTGCCAGGAGTGCGGTAATGACATCCGCCCCAAGCGGCTTGAGGCTCGACCGGTTGCCAAGTTCTGCATTGACTGTAAGACAAAGCAGGAACAACAGGAAAAAATCCAAGGACACTGATACCATGCCGGAATTACGTAAAGATCCGATCCTTGGCCGCTGGATTATTATTGCCAGGGAGCGGAGTAAGCGTCCAACTGACTTTGTGGTTGCATCGCCTGATACTGTTGGCGGTTTTTGTCCCCTCTGTCCTGAACACGAGCGAACCACTCCAGACGAGGTTCTGGCTTATGGTCGCAATCCAGGCCAGCCTGCCAATTCTCCGGGCTGGAAACTGCGGGTAGTACCCAATAAATACCCGGCCCTGGTCATTGAAGGGGAGCTGGACAAGGAAGGAGAGGGTCTCTACGACCGGATGAACGGTATTGGTGCCCATGAGGTGGTTATTGAAAGCCCCAATCATTCTGACCGCTTTGCCTTTCTTCCCCCTGAGCAGATGATCCTCACCTTTCAGGCCTTTCGAGAGCGGATTCATGACCTCTCGCAGGATCCCCGTTTTCTTTATGTTATGATTTTCAAGAATTTCGGCAAGGATGCAGGTGCCTCCCTGGAACATTCCCATTCCCAGCTAGTGGCTCTGCCCATTATGCCCCGGATGCTGGAAGCGGAGCTGAAAGGCAGCCTTGAGTATTTCAAGTATAAAGATCGCTGTGTTTTCTGTGATATTATCCGCCAGGAGATGCAGCAGAAGATTCGTCTGGTGTGCGAAAATGACAAGTTTGTAACCTTGACCCCGTTTGCACCGAGAACCCCCTTTGAAATGTGGATAATGCCGAAAAAGCACAGTTCCGCCTATCGGGAACAGGATGATGCCTCCCTGGCATCATTAACGAATATTTTTTCCGAAACTCTGCGCCGTCTTGACGGCTGCATCCCCGGGGTTCCGTATAACTTTGTCCTGCACACCCAGCCGCTCAGAGAGAAGCCCCAGGAACATTTTCACTGGCATTTTGAGATTGTTCCCAAGCTGACCAGTATTGCCGGTTTTGAATGGGGTACCGGTTTTTATATCAATCCCATGCCTCCGGAAGATACCTGTCAATATCTGCGTGATATTGTGTTAGACTAAATTACCTGGAGTGCTGAACATGGAAACTGAAAGTATGGAAACGGAAAGCAAGAAGAAAATTCTTCTGGTGGATGATGACGATGGTATTCAAATGTTCTATGGCGAGGAGCTGGAAGATGAGGGGTACCAGGTTATTCCTGCCCTAAACGGCAAACAGGCCTTGGAGAAGTTTGAGGATGACCCCCCAGACCTGGTGATCCTGGATATTAACATGCCGGATATGACCGGCCTTGAGGTGTTGCGCCAGATGAAAAATATTAATGCGGATCTGCCGGTTATCCTCAGCTCTGCCTACCCTGACTATAAACAGGATTTATCTTCCTGGGCCTCAGAGGAGTATGTGGTCAAGTCCGCCAATATGGACGAACTTAAGGCTGCGGTTCTTAGAAACCTGGGTTAGCCAGGCAGCGGAAAGACGCAGCGGGCGGTCTTGATTATGCCCGGAAAATCCACCATGAAAGACATCCAGAGCCTCCATGATGACCGGCGTATCAACATTCGCAAGGTTGGTGTCAAGACCATATCCTATCCCATCACCGTATTAGACCGGGAAAAAAAGCTCCAGCAGACCGTGGCCACGGTCAATATGTATGTCAACCTGCCGCACCGGTTCAAGGGAACCCACATGAGTCGTTTTGTGGAGCTGCTCAACAGCTTCCACGGTGAGTTCACGGTGGGCAAGTTCCATTTGCTGCTGCAGGAGATGAAGCAGCGTCTTGATGCCGAGGCATCCCATCTGGAGATGCAGTTTCCCTATTTCCTTGAACATGCCGACAAGGTCGGTTCGCCGGGAATGGCTCGCTACGAGTGCAGGCTGCACGGTTCCCTCCAGGAAGATGATGATCTGGTTATGGAGGTGGATGTTCCCATTACCCATCCCGGCATAAGTGGTTCCGGAGAGGGTCTGCCGGTTTCTCCCGGCTGCTGGGGCTATGCCAGGGTAGCTGTCCGTTTCCATGAGTTTATCTGGCTTGAAGACCTGATCTCGCTGGTACGGGAGGGGATAGGGAGAAAATCCATCGGATCAGATTCTGTAGAGACCGTGTGCAGACAGCTTGCCCGAGAGCTTGCCGCCACCCCTGCCATCAGTTGGTTTCGGGTAGAGGTAGAAAACCTCTCTGACGGCTATTCCACCTTTGCCGTGATTGAGAATGAGAAATCACTGAAATCTTAACCGCTTCACCTTACCAATGACAGAACTACTCTTTGAAATAGGAACCGAGGAAATCCCGGCGGCTTATATCAAGCCCGCTCTTGCCTTTATGGAAAAGTCTGCCCGGCAGCAGCTCAAGGAATTGGGGCTGGCCTTTGGCCAGGTGCAAACCGCTGGCACTCCGCGCCGACTGACCCTCAGTGTGGATGCGCTGCAGGAACGGCAGCAGGATCAGCAGAAAGAATATATTGGCCCGGCAAAGAAAGCCGCCTTTGATGGTGATGGAAATCCCACTCAAGCGGCCATGGGCTTTGCCCGTTCCAAGGGGATTGGAGTGGATGAGTTGCAGGTTGTGGATACGGACAAGGGTGAATACCTGATGGCAATGCAGGAGGTTAAGGGAAAGGAGACTGCTGAACTGCTGCCAGAGGTACTCACCGGGATGCTACGCACGATCCCCTTTGCAAAATCCATGCGCTGGGCAGACAACAGCCTCCATTTTGCCAGGCCCATACAGTGGCTGCTGGCTCTTTATGGCGGTAAGGTGGTGGACTGTACTGTGGAAAACGTCCAGGCCGCTGATACCACCCGGGGGCATCGCTTCATGAGTCCAGACACTGTCCGGATAGAGAGTTTTGCCCAGTATATTAAGCTGCTGGCGGAAAAGTCGGTTGTCGTGGATCTGGAGCAGCGCCGGGCCATGGTCATTACCGAGGTGGAAAAGGCGGTGCAGGAACGGATTGGTCATGACGGCAAGGCTGTCCTGGATGAGGGACTGGTTGACACTGTAACCAACCTGGTTGAAAAGCCATTCGGGGTCTGCGGCACCTTTGATAAAAAATTTCTCGCCCTGCCTGATGAGGCCCTGGTGACCTCCATGCGTGAGCACCAGAAGTACTTTCCAGTGGTTGACGGGGACGGAAAATTGTTGCCTGTTTTCGTGGCTGTCAATAATACCGATATTAAGGATCAGGGGATTGCGGTCAGCGGTCATGAGCGGGTTTTGCGAGCCAGACTGGAAGACGGTCTCTTCTTCTTTAATGAGGATAAAAAACGCCCTCTGTCCAGCCGCATGGATGATCTCTCCGGGATCATCTTTCAGTATAAGCTTGGGACTATGGCCGAGAAGAGCGAACGGGTTGCCAGGGTGGCCGGTTGGCTGGCCGGGCAGATGGTGCCGGAGATAAAGGTGGATGTCATCCGTACCGCCAGGCTGGCCAAGGTTGACCTGCTCACAGAGATGGTGGGCGAGTTCCCTTCCCTGCAGGGGATCATCGGTCGGGACTATGCCCTGCTGGAAGGGGAAAAACAGGGCGTGGCCGATGGTATTCATGAACATTATATGCCAATTCGGGCCGGGGGCGAACTGCCTGAATCTCTGATCGGAGCCTTGGTCGGTCTTGCTGACCGGATGGACACCATGGTTGGCTGTTTTGCTATCAACGAACGTCCCACCGGCAATAAAGATGCCTTTGGACAGCGCAGGCTTGCCCTGGGCTTGATCCGTATCATAGAAAAACATAACCTCTCTCTCTCCCTGCCTGAGTTGGTGGACAGGGTGCTGGACGAATACCGGGACAAGATTGAGCCTCTGGAAGATACCCATGCTCAGCTACTGGATTTTATCCGTCTCCGTTTTGAAAATGATTGCATTGCCAGGGGGCAGAGACAGGAGGTGGTGGAGGCTGCGACCTCGGTCGCCTTTGCTGACCTCACAGACTGTCTGGCCCGGATTGCGGCCTTGGACAAGATGCAGGGGAGTGAGGAGTTCGCTGTACTGGCAGGATCGTTCAAGAGAATCCGTAATATTATCAAGAAAAACAGCAACACCCAAGTTGACAAGGACTTACTGGTTGAAGCTCCTGAAAAGGAGTTGTTCACCACCTTCACTGCTGTTGCCGAGCAGGCAGCCCCTATGATCGAGGCTCGTGATTATGCCGGAGCTTTGACCGCTATGTTGACCATGAAGGAGCCTGTGGACAGCTTTTTTGATCATGTCATGGTCATGGCTGAGGATCCGGATGTGCGTGCCAACCGTTTGAACCTGCTCACCGGGCTTGCCAGCCTGGTGCGTCAGGTTGGTGAAATCTCCCGGATGCATGTCGAGTAGCAGTCCAGGGAATATTCGGACTATTTGGAAAACAGTTATCTATAGCTTGGAGGAGAGCAATGAAATTCCTGATTAAAACCCTGGTGCCAGCACTGGTGATACTCCTATCCTGTATGTCCTATGCGGGTGAAAAGGAGATATCTCAAGGGTCGGTAAATAAATTGATGATTGTGACCGGTCTGAATACACAGGTTGCGGATTTGCCGGATGCGATTTTTTCAGGTATTGAGTTGCGGGTTGCGCAAAAAGGGGTCGAGCTGCCGGCGGAGAAACTACAAGCGATACGGTCAATTCTTGACACCTATTTTAAAGTGACCAGGATTCTCAGCTACATCAAGCGCGACATTGCAAATACTCTCTCAGAAGCAGAGGCACAGGAGTTATTTGTCTGGTACGGATCCGCTGTGGGTAAAAAGATTACAGAGGCAGAAAAAAAATCAGGTACCCCTGAAGCAGTCCAGCAGATGATGAACGAGCAGCAAACATTGCTTGCCGACAAGGAGAGAATAGCTGTTGCCCAACAGCTTGATGCCTTGACAGCTTCTACTGATTTTCTTGTCTTGCTTCAGAAAAATGCAACTCTATCAGCCGTTGCCGCAATCTCGTCTGGCACCGATCCGGAGACCTCAGCGGAGCAGATGGAAGATATGAAAATAGCCCTTGACGCACAGGAGCCTCAGATCAGGGAAGCATTGGAAGAGGTTGTAATCCTATCATTTCTTTATACTTACAAGGGAATTGATCTCAAGGAACTGCATGAGTATGTGGTATTTCTTGAAAAGCCTGCCTCAAAGAAACTGACCTCGGTCATAACAAAGAGCATGTACCATAGTCTGAACCAGTCAATGAACCAGATGGCGGCAAGACTGGTTGTTGGATTTTAATCGGTATTCCGCTCTTCCGCTCTGCATTCCTGCACAGCATGAGCAAACAGTCCAGAGAGAGCAGAAGGTACGGAGTAGGAGCCTTTGACAATTTGATGATTGACAAATAGGCTGAAATGCGATTAATTATTACCATTCAGCCTGTCGCCTTTCCGGGAGGGTGAAATCCTATCCTGGCACTACTTTTCATTTTGACTATCATTGCTTGTTGGGCAAATTTGGTATCCTTGTTAAATTTTATGGAAAACATCATGTTTTTTCAAGCTATGCAGGTAAGACGTAGAGGGCGTTTCACGCACCGAAAACGTGATCCATACCCCAGCGGATAAATATAACGGTGCGTGTTGATGTGAATATGGTCATGGTGCATGGAATGCACCCTACCCGGTTGCCCGATTAACCATACATTGTAAAGAGGATACCAAAATTGTTTGTTGAGCAAAAATAATTTGCAGAACACAAATCAGAACACATTATTCATTAACAAAGGAGAATAGAGATGGCATTAACAGTTAAGGCAATTGCCGAGAGCATCAATATTATGGGAACCAGAAGTGGTTCCGCCATGAAGGATCGCATCAAAGGCCCGGTTGAGGAGATGGCTAAGGAAGAAACCGCAGCCGGTGGTACCTACCTGGATCTTAATATTGGGCCTGCGCGTAAGGATGGCACAGAGCTGATGCCCTGGGTTGTGGAAACCGTCCAGGATGTTGTTGATACCCCTCTTTGCCTTGATTCTACCAATACCGATGCCATGGCAGCTGGTTTTCAGGTGGTCAAGAACAAGGACGCAGCCATCATGAACTCCATCTCGGCCCAGCCTGAGCGGATGGAGAAACTGATTCCCGTGGCAGCCGAGGCTGGCTGTAATGTTATTGCCCTGCTCTGGGGACCGGACGGAATGCCCCGTGATTCAAACGAGCGGGCCGCCATGTCCGTTGACCTGATGATGGCCCTCAATGATGCTGGAATCCCCAACGAAAAGATCCTCTTTGATCCCATTGGAACCCCCATCACTCTGGGAGCGGATCAGATTGCCTCCGGGCTTGAGTTCATGATGATGCTGGCCGATATCGCCCCCGGATCTGGTTCAACTGTAGGGCTTTCCAACGTCTCCAACGGTGTTGCCGAACATCTGCGTAAGTACCTGGATCGTACCTACCTGATTATGCTGATGAAGTATGGTATCTCCACCGCTATTGTCAACTCGTATGATAAAGAGCTGATGGCGATCTGTAACGGTGAGCGTCAGGATCTGGTGGATCTGGTACACGCGATGATGGACGGTAATGATCCTGATCCCTCCACCCTGGCAGGAAGCGCAATCGAACATTATAAGACCTATAAGGCGTTGTCTGGCGCAACCATATTCTCTGAGTCCTGGCTGGAGCTGTAGTAGTTCAGGAAGCAGGTTACAGGAGACAGGAAACAGCAGGCCGGTAAGCCGGTCTTGTTGCCTGTCTCCTTTCTTCATCTCGTATTTCTACGCTTTTCCCTCTTACGCTGTTGTTTTCCCTCTTGTATTCCATTGTGTGCAATAGAATCACACCAAAATATCCAATCATCATTCAGGCTGAAAAATGCTGTTAGATAACGAAAACGAAAATCCGAAAGTCCATGAGTGGCTTACAAAATACACAGAGGAAGGCAAACTCGATATTGTCACCGGATATTTTACAGTGGGAGCATTAGCCTACCTCTCGCAGCAGGTAAACGATAGAATCACGAAATTCAGGTTCATCCTGGGTGATATTGTGAACATGGAAATAGACACGGACAGAACTCTTGATCTATTAAATGAAAACATCACCATAGAGGCATCGCTTAAATTAAACAGCCTGGCTCGGGAAGCAGTAGGATTTCTCGAGCAGGATAAGGTCGCAGCAAAAACGCTGGAACCAAATTTTTGTCACGCCAAGGCATATCTTTTTACTCCTGAAAATAAAGATGACAGAGATAACTATTTTATCACAGGGAGTTCCAATCTTACAGAAGCTGGAACAGGTCTAAAGGCAACCAGTAATATTGAACTTAATATCGCTGAAACAGGAAACAACAACCAGTTTAAAGAAATCAATAAGTGGTTCAATAATTTATGGGGAAAGAAACAGGCACATAAGAAAAAAACGCTCTTTGATCAGGATGGCAAAAAATACAGCAAACCCTTTAAAGAGTACCTGATTGAAGAGATTGAGAAAATATTCATCCAATACACTCCCAGGGAAATTTATTTTAAAATTCTCTTTGAATTATTCGGCAACCAGATACTGGCTGAACAGGACAACCCGGAATTTAACAGACAAGTTGGAAGGCTTGAGAATACGATTGTTTATCAAACTCTGTACAACTTCCAGCAAAAAGGCGTTTTAAGTTTGATTAAAATGCTGCAAAGATACAATGGTGCAATTCTGGCCGATGCAGTTGGTCTTGGCAAGACCTGGAGTGCCTTAGCGGTCATGAAGTTTTTTCAACTCCAGGGAAGAGAAATTGTCCTGATTTGTCCCAAGAAACTTCAATACAATTGGCACCGCTATCTTAAGCATCAAAATTCCAAATTTGAACGAGATCATTTTGAGTTTTTTTTACGGTTTCATACAGACATG
>DAOVTM010000216.1 GCA_030633145.1 Desulfobulbaceae bacterium | reverse complement strand
ATACAACCAGGGAAATCAGGGAAAGACACACCATATTCGCTTGCGGGGTCTTTATGTACTACTGCAATATAACTGGACATATCGAACCTCCTATAAAAATTTAATACCTGCTTGTTTTGCTATGCTTTTTAAGGTGCCAATCGGGACATCTTTTTTGGGATGTGGAACAGTTACTATGCCAGCCTTTGAGGGGTGGTGAAAGTGCCAGTGACTACCGGTAGTTCTAATATGAAGCCAACCAGCATTTTTGATTCTTTTAATAATATTTCGACTGTGCATGATTACACACCTGCTTCTTTGAGTCAACTCAATATTGTGAAATCCATAATGATAAAGGTTTCTCAGAGAGATTTATCCACTTCGGCAAAAAAAGCTCCCCATTTACAGCCCGGACAGCTCGTGTCTTTGATAATTTGCATAAAAAAGATGCAACTGTTGGTACAACTCAGATATCCACCGGGCATCACTTACTGCAATGAGTCGCTGAGAACGTGGATCATGCGGTGCAATTGCTATCTGGATGTTTTCCCTTCCTACATCTACGGTAAGGACAAAGAATTCTTCAATGGCTCTATCGCCCATGGCTAAACAACCAACGGAAAGAGCTTTTCCGTGAATAAAAATATTTGTCCCTGGTTTGTTCCTGCCTTCCATGGCTGCATGATGCAGATCCAACGTATTGGGATAGTTCAATTTCATAGAAAGGTGATAGGAACTGTTGGGGTTTAAAGCATCTATCGAGTAAAAGCCTTCCGGTACCTGACCATCGCCTTCACGAAGCTTTGGCCCGGAAGTACCACTGAGGGCTTTGATTGGATACGAGCGAATAAATCTGGCACCCGACTCTGTGTCTGCCCAGACCTCAAGTAAAGCAGAATTCTTAATGGCGAGAAGTGTGATTGCACTTGCAGGATAAGGTACGCCAGCAGCCTTGAAGTATGGACGAATTCTATTACGAGCATCAGCTCCATATCTCTCAACAACATCTGCAACAGTCCTTTTCCCAACCAATTTTTGATATATTGGTACCCAAAGAGGACGACCGTAGAAGTACACTCCAGACAAGACAACTGAAATAACTATGATGGATGGAATAAGTACATTTTTCTTAGTCATTCTGCCTCTTGCCCATATATAGCTGGTATAGCCATTGACTGTAGTTTTTTTATACGGTTTTACAATCGATGATAGCGACTATGCAGAATCTCAACCTCTTCCCGTGGTTTATATCCGCTGATCATACTGCGCAAAGAGCCACTAATGGCAAAGAGGGACATATAGAGGTGGGTCAAGAACAGAGCCACCAAGGCGGCACCGAGGAAGTTATGAATTATTGCATAGATCCGCAGCATATCCGTGGTTGCCTGAAAGGTGTACAGATACCAGCCGGTATAGGCCATTGCGCCGCCGCCCACAGTTGCCAGCCAGAACCACATCTTCTGACCCGCATTGAATTTTGCGGCCGGAACCGGTTTTTTCTTTTTGGACAGATAGCCGCCCATTATAAAGAGCCAGAGGATATCATGTGGCATGGGGAGCATGTCTTTGAGCCAGATCAAGAACATGCAGACAGCGGTTCCGCTGAAGAGCAGGGCAGAGACAAGGTGAACAATTCTCGCCGCCATGAGCGGAGAACCACCTCCCAGCAACCTGCCGAATATTACCATCAGGCCGGTGATTACCAGCAGGGAAAATGAGATCGCTGCCAGCCAGTGGATCAGTCGGGAGACGAGGGGAAAAAAAAGAATATCCGACCCATCATGGCTGAACCGTTTTGGCCCGATCAGGATGTAATGGATCAGAAAAACAGCAGGGATCAGGGTCAGAACCAACAAAAAGAGACGGCTGAACAAACCCGCCTGGAGGCTGGTAAACAACGCTCCATACTGCTGCCAGTCTCCGGTGAAAACGGTGTTGATTCCGTACCAGATGGTATTGGGTGCTTCCGATCCAAAACCGATCATAAGTTGGGGGGTACTTGCGGCAGCAACAGCTGTTGCAATAAAAGCCGTGCTGATGAGTAGGATAGTGTATTTTTTCATGATTCCCTCTCTTGGAAAACTCTACTCTACCTTGTATTTCCTAATTCTTGTGTTGCAGCAGGATTTCTTCATTGAGAACTTCCTGCCCCCGCAGAACATCACAGAAACAGGAAGTAACTGTTTACCGATTTTTCAGGTCAAAATTCGACATTCATCACTCGACATCCGTTTTTTTCACTCCCGCTTATACGCCTTATCCCAGCCCCAGGCATTAGCTCCAGTACCCCGCTCAAACACCCTTTTCCGATACACGTCGGCAACCACATCAGCATCACCAGCCATCAACGCCTTTGTTGCGCACATGGCTGCACAGAGCGGTACCTTGCCCTCGGCAATCCGGTTCTGACCGTACAGTTTACGCTCCTCTGCAGAGAAAGTTTCCTCTGGGCCACCAGCACAAAAGGTACATTTATCCATGGCTCCCCTGGCACCAAAGGTCTGGCCAGCGGGAAACTGTGGAGCCCCGAACGGACAGGCCATGAAGCAATACCCACAGCCGATACAGGTTTTCTTGCTCACTAAAACAATGCCATCATCACGCTGATAAATCGCATCCACTGGACAAACGGCTATACAGGGCGCATCCGCACAGTGCATACAGGCAACCGAGATAGATTTTTCTCCTGGTTTGCCCTGGTTCAAAGTAATTACCCGCCGACGGTTCACCCCCACCGGTATATGGTTCCCCTCCTTGCATGCCACCACACAGCCGCTGCAGTCGATACACCGTTCTATATCACATAAAAATTTCATACGTGCCATCTTGTTCCTCCCGGGCTAAGCCCTGCTGACCTTGCAGAGACCGTCTTTGGTTGCCTGAATCTGGGTGATAATATCATAACCATAGTTGGTGCAGACATTGGCCGGTTCCCCCACCACATAGGGGGCGTGACCTGCCGGATACTCGCCAATCAGCGACTTGCCCTTGAGCATACCGCCGAAATGGTAGGGCATGAAAATAGTCTTACCATCCACCCGCTCGGTGACAAATGCCTTGACCCTGACCTTACCCCCTTCCGGTGACTCGATCCAGATCATATCCCCCTCCCGTATCCCCATATTATTGGCAGTGACCGGGTTAATTTCCGCATACATATCCGGCTGCAGCTCGGCCAGATACTTATTACTTCTGGTCTCTGCCCCGCCGCCCATGTGTTCGACCATACGACCGGTGGTGAGAACAAAGGGAAATTTCTTCGCCAGCTCAGGATCCTGCTCACTCTTAAACCTGGTAAACACACGAAAATGGTTGGGTTGATCCTCATAAGTAGGATAAGTGGCAATCAGATCCGGTCTGGGCGAATGGAGCGGCTCACGATGAACCGGTACCTGATCCGGAAAGGTCCAGACCACGCAGCGGGCTCTGGCATTGCCAAACGGTGCCATACCGCGACGAATCGCCTCCTGAAGCGTTTTCTGCGACAGGTCGGTCTTCCAGTTGGTGCCGGGTACCACATCCTTAAACTCGGCATAACCACCCTTGACCTCACTGCCCGGATTGGCAACCCCATCGGCTGCCAGCAGGTTTTCAGTCCGCCCAGACATGTCATAAGTCTTTTCCAGACCAAAACGGTTTCGGAACGGCAAGCCGCCCTCAGCAACAGGTTTGGAGATGTCGTACAGGATTGGGGTACCGGGATGCTCCTCAGTCCAGCAGGGCCAGGGCATACCATAATAATCACCATCACACGGGCCACCCCTGGCCTGGAGGGTGTCAATATCAAAGGTGTGCCAATTCTCCATGTGTTTCTTGATCCGTTCCGGGGTCTGGCCGTTATAACCGATGGTCAGGGTTCCCTTATTGATCTCACGGGTGATATCTTCCGGTGTCTCTTTGATATTTTTATAAAATTCATCGGCAAACCCGAGCCGTTTGACCAGCTCCGCCATGATCTGGTAATCGTCTTTGCAGTTGCCCACCGGATCAACCACCTTAAAGCGCCACTGGATCTGGCGGGAGGTGGAGGTCACCGAGCCCGAGGTCTCATACTGGCTGGAACAGGGCAGCAGATAGACATTATCCGTGGTACAGGTGGCCGCTGCCATGGTTGGGAAGGGATCAACAATCACAAAGAGATCCAGCTTGTTATATGCCTTTACCACCCGATCATACTGGGAGTTGGAGTTGGAGCCGCAGCCCCACTGGATCATGGCCTTGATCGGGGTATATTGTTCGATCTTCTCCTCCTGCAAGACCCCCTCGTACCAGCGAGCCAGGGTAAACCCCTTGGCGTTCATCCACTTCTTTTCCTTGAATCGACCCTTGATAAACTCGTAGTCCACGTCCCAGACCCGGCACCAGTGCTTCCAGGCTCCGTCACTCAGCCCGTAATAGCCAGGCAGGGTGTGCGATAAGACACACATATCAGTTGCGCCCTGCACATTGTCGTGACCACGGAAGATATTGGTACCACCGCCAGATTTGCCCATATTGCCCAGCACCAGCTGCAGGATACAGAAGGCACGGGTAATGGAAGAGCCGATATGATGCTGGGTACCGCCCATGCACCAGGTCAGCGAGGTGGGCCGGTTCATGGCCAGAATTTTAGCGACCTTCCTGGTCTGGGCCGCAGGGATACCGGTTATATTTTCTACCTCTTCCGGGGTGTAATGGGTGGCAATCTCGGCCATTTCCGCAAAACCGGCCACTCTGGTACGGATAAACTCCTTATCTTCCCACCCCTTCTGGATAATCTCGTTGATCAGTCCCATGATAAAGGCACAGTCCGAACCCGGACGGATACGGACAAACTCGGATGCCTTGGCAGCGAGCTTGGTAAAACGCGGATCAACCACAATAATGGGTGCGTTGTTGACCTCCTTGGCATGGAGAATATGCTGCATGGAAACCGGATGCGCCTCTGCGGCGTTGGATCCGATAAAAATCATTGATTTTGTATGCCTGATATCATTCAGGCTGTTGGTCATTGCCCCGTAACCCCAAGTATTGGCGACACCTGCCACCGTTGTGGAGTGTCAGATGCGAGCCTGGTGGTCAACATTATTAGAACCCCAGAAAGCGGCAAATTTCCTCTGCAGATAGGCCATCTCAGTGGAGACCTTGGCACTGCCGTTGAGATGGAGAGCATCCGGGCCATCTGTATCCCGGATGGATGTCAGCTTGGCACTGATCTCACCCATGGCCTGATCCCAGCCAATTTTAGTCCATTTACCGTTCACCCTCTTCATCGGACTGGTGAGCCGTTTTTCGCTGGTCACCATGTCAATGGCAGAGGCACCCTTGCAGCAGTGACCGCCCCGGCTGACCGGATGATCCTGAGCCACCTCCTGCCGTACCCAGACCCCGTTCTGTACTTCGGCCTTGATACCGCAGCCCACCGCACAATAACTACAGATGGTCTTGACAGTCTTGGAACCTGGATAGGCCTTACCCGGATCTTTCACCTTTGCGGCCCTGGCCGTTCCTGTCATCCGACCGGTCATGGACACCCCGGTAAGTGCTGCCGTGGCTGCGGACAGCTTCAGGAACGAACGCCGGGCAAGTTTTGGATTAAGCGTGATTCGGGAGGAAAAGGATGCGCCCTTCCGAATGGAAATCTTTTTTTTACCAGCCATTTCTGCCTCCCTGTTTACTTATGTGATTGGTAACCAAGCGATTGATAATACTCTTTAAAGGCATCGCTCTCCTGGTATAATGTCTCATCGACAAGCGGACGACCCGTTGCCGCACCGGTACGGGCTGGTTTGGCAGTGACCGCTACTCCGGCAGCAACCGCTGAGCCTGCGAGTAGTGATTTGAGAAATGTTCGCCTGTTTGCCTCTTCTTTTTTCATGCCCCCTCCTCCCTTGTGGTTTGAGTGGTTGATTCTATCTTCGAGCAAATTAAATACGTCAGGTTACCCTTAACTTTCAGTATATTAGTGTTTTTTTGTGCTTGCCACTGGTTCCCACGCTGGAGCGTGGGAACGAGGTGGAAAATTACTTTGCTTCATTATTTACATCCCTTTCGTTTACATCGTCCGAGCCGATCTTCACCTGGATTGCTCAAAACATCTTCAACTTCATTTTCGTCAACATCGTGATTATAAATATGTGGCACACCTGTTTCCAGGTCAAGGTAAAAGCGCAGGTTCATTATCTGGTCATTCATTATCCAACATAAGTTCCTGTTCAAGCTCAATATAGGCGGCAAGGTAATCAGCGCAGCCACTGTAGAAAGTCGCTGCCGGATTTTCCCGCAACTGTTGACAGAACAGCGTACAGAACGGAACAAGAAATCCCCCCAACAGCCTGGCCTGCAAGGCAAGATTGTCCTTACCCTGTTTGTCATTCTCTTCAACCAGGGTCACCATCACATCCAGCATCAATACCAGGGAATCCTCACTCTCTGTAATGTCCCGGTATTTACCAATTTCAGCCTCTTTTAAATACTCCCGAAAGTCCACCAGGGTCTGCCCGTAACAGCGTCCATCAATATAAAAGGAGGCGGTTGTCTCCATGGTGTTTTGGGAAAACGGGTCAGCAAAGAGGGTGTAAAACTCCTCCCGGATCTGTTCCAGGTTCATCTTGGCCAGCATTTCTGCCAGCAGTAACACTGCATGATCCATGGCAGGATTGATGGCCTCTTTTTCCAGAGCCGTAATAATCCCCCGCCAGCGACCCATGATTTCAGCATCCGGCTGAACCGCAAAAAACGATTTGACCAGATCAAGAAAACGGAGACGAACCCGGTTCAGCTCTCTCTCACTCAGATCACTCATAATTCCTCAACACCATCATGCCCTCCTTCAACCTTCTTCATATATCCGCTCCACCCGGCAGATTTCGCAGAGTTCAAACAATTCCAGATCGTCCTCCCTGTCTCGCAACATT
>DAOVTM010000425.1 GCA_030633145.1 Desulfobulbaceae bacterium | reverse complement strand
CTAACCTACCTGAATTATAAGATATTTATTTTTGAATTTGTTTGAAAACCTTCATTACAGAGGAGTTTGGGAGTGGTTCCCACAAAGTTGGGTTAACTGCTGCCAGAGAAGATCATGGGTGATGGCACTGCCCGTTGTTTCTCTTTGATGCCTGCTGCTGTCTTTCAGGTCGAGGAATGATTTCAGTAGAAGTTCATTGTTATTGGCAAGGAGAAACTCATGAAAATTCATGGGGTAGAGGAACATAAAATCTACTTTGCCCACAGGGAACGATTCTGATGAGAGCTTGACACCAAGCAGGGAGCCTGCGCAGCAGTGAAAGGTCATTGAGGATGGCGGTGGGGTCAAGGTTCCCCTGAAAAACTTTTTTCAGCTCTGGTGTCTGTTCAAAGTTAAAGGGAAAATAACACCCAAATCCATTTCAACCAAATGATTCCAGAAAGTAACTCTTACCAACCTGCCTTGCTCCTTGTAGTAACAGTGGTTTCCTGGAGTGGGTGTCTTTCCATTGTAACAGTTTGTTGTAGGCAGGCGTTGCATGTTCTCCTCCTGTGTGAATCCTTGAGTTATCATCGTCTGCATGGACTCTGCAAGGTCTTCGCCACATTTTCCTGTGGTTTAAGCTGTTGGTAATAACGGTGTAAAGTATCCTGTTTAAATTTTATGGCAGTCTCGTTCCTACTGACGGAGTCTCGCAGGAGCATGGGAACCAGTGGGCTATAAGATGTTTTCATAATTTATAAAGAGGATACAGTGTAAAGCACTCTTGTTCGATTATAACAAGAGTGTTAGTGTATTTTTTGCAACGACTTTTTGTAGGGATTTGTACTTATGGTGATGACTTTTTTGAAAACAGGTGGGAAGCAGGGTCGGATAAACTTATCACCCTGCGGGCGGATTTGATTTGTAACCTTACTCTTGTTCCCGCTGACGGAGTCTCGCAGGCTCACTTACTAAAATGAAAATTCCTATGCTATCAAGTTTTTCCCAGCCTCGAAGAGCAAAGAATCTTCTCCAGGACGGCAGGAGTAAGATCAACATGCGGAACCGCTCACACATTAAAACGAAACAAAATACAGTCCCCATCCTGCACCACATACTCCTTGCCCTCAGACCGCATCACCCCTTTGTCGCGGGCCTTGGCCTCGGAACCACAGGCAACGTAATCATTGTATGCGATGACCTCGGCCCGGATAAAGCCCCGTTCAAAATCCGTATGGATCTTACCCGCAGCTCCGGGCGCAGTGGTGCCTTTGCTGATAGTCCACGCCTTGGTCTCCTTCTCGCCTACCGTGAAATAGGTGATCAGGCCAAGCAGTTCATAGCCCGCATGGATCAAGCGGTGCAGTCCAGGCTCCTCCATTCCCATGTCTGCGAGAAATTCCTGCTGTTCTTCCACCTCAAGGACGCTCAGTTCCTGTTCAATGGCTCCGGCAATGGTGACCACTGAGGCTCCTTCCGCAGCTGCGCTTTCCTTCAGCTTATCGACAAAGGGGTTGCCCTCTGCCAAATCATCATCGCTGACATTGGCTACATAAAGAACCGGCTTGTTGGAGAGGAGCGACAGTTCCCGCAACAGCTCTTGCTGGGGGTCGTTCTCCGCTTCCACAACCCGAGCCGGTTTTCCCGCTGCCAGTGCGATTTGCAACCGCTCCAGGAAGGCGGCCTCGGCAATCAGTTTTTTATCCCCTGATTTTGCCTGGCTCGAAGCCTTTTTGAGCCGTTTTTCCACCGTCTCCAAGTCTGCCATTACCAGTTCCATGGAGATGACCTCCAGGTCACGCACCGGATCAATAGAGCCGTCCACATGGACAATATTGGTATCCTCAAAGCAGCGCACCACATGCACTATCGCATCCACCTGGCGGATATGACCGAGAAACTGGTTACCCAGCCCCTCCCCTTTGCTGGCACCCTTGACCAGACCGGCAATATCCACAAACTCCATCTGGGTGGAAACCTTATTTCTGGTCTTGACCAGATCAGCCAGAATATCCAGCCGTTCATCCGGCATCGGCACCACCCCGATGTTCGGTTCAATGGTGCAGAAGGGATAGTTTGCAGCCTCAATGGCCGCCGCAGTTAAAGCATTGAAAATAGTCGATTTGCCCACATTGGGCAAGCCGACAATACCACATTGAAAACCCATATCAGTCTCTATATTCTATTTTTATATTCTGTTTTTATATAATCAGTGCAGCAGATCGCTGCGTTTTTTTCATAACAGCGGGACTATAGTTTGTCCGGCCCAGTTTATAAATGTATATTTTCAGATTGGGAACTTTTCCGCTGGAACACCGCCCACACAACGATTTTCTATTTCAAACAAGCCGTTGGTGTTATATGCTGTTATATACTTAATCCAGATCACCGCTGAAAATAGCTTGTTTAACCTTTTACACCTCCATTATGCGCATCATTGCAGTTGACTTCCAGAAAGACTTCACCGCCTCAGATGGTGCCTGTTACCGGGTGCGACCCTGTGTGGATTTCATTCTTGAGACACTTATTCCCCACTGCCGGGAACATGGACTGCGCATAGCAGAGATCATTTCAGATTACCGTCCGCCCAGGCCGGGAACCCATTTTGCCCACTGTGTTCCCGGCACCACCGGGTATGAATCAGCCCTGCCCGCAAATGTCAAATTCTCCCCGGCCTGGATCAAATGTATGCACTCGCCGGTGTGGGTGCGAAAAAATGGCGGTCGGGCTGGTGTGGTTCCTGGTTTGCCTTATCCGGATCCCGGCAGCTTCAACCAATGGCTGTTGGACAGGATTGGCCCACCACAAAACCAATCCCCGGTCATCCTCATCGGCCTGACCCTGGATTGCTGCGTCCTCTGTACTGCCCAGGAGCTGGAGTTTCGGGGATACCGGGTCAAGTTTCTTATGGAGGGCGTGGATACCTTTGAGGGCTGCCCGAAACAGAAGCTCAACCTTTTTGAGACTCCCCTTGCCTTTTGGGGGCAGCCTATCACCTGGCTGGAACTGCTCCAAGAACAGTGACCAGCCACTGCCAGCAGAGAACTTTCATTTCTATTTTTATCCTGATTGACTTTACAGAATCCAGGGCATACAATTTTCATATCAAACCAAAAAAGGAGGAACGATATGGAAGAAGACCGCTATGCAATTGACCCCTCTGATGCGTCCCAGGGTGCGTTTTTCAACTCCCTGAAACGAAACAACAAGCAGATCAGGGATGACCGGGCAACCGCCATTACCGAAGACACTGAGCTGGTCTATAAACGCAAAATCGAGGATCTGGAAAAAGAGATAGCCCTGGGCATCAAGATCAGAAATACGGAAATAACCCTGGAAATTGCCAGGCAGCGGTATCAATACCTGTTTGGGGGAGCGTAAATTATGGGATACGGCAGTTATTCTTTTGAAGCCCGTTCGGTTCGGGCAGAGGCAATGGGCTATGCAAGCCGTTCAGCGCAGGAGATTTTCTCCCAGCGATCCATCAACAACGCTATGAACCCGTATGGAATTAAACTG
>DAOVTM010000295.1 GCA_030633145.1 Desulfobulbaceae bacterium | reverse complement strand
TGTTTCACCTTGCTACTCCCCGGATTCAGGAGACAATTTTAGCCCAGACCGCAGTGAATGATATCTGGGGAATAGGCAGGCAATCCAGTAAAAAACTGAACCAGCGTGGTATTTACACGGCACTTGAACTGCAGCAGAGTAGTCCTGACCGGATGAGAAAACTCCTTGGCCTGCCTGGGCTGCGCACGGTTATGGAGCTGCGCGGACAACCCTGCGTCAAGCTGGAGGCTGCCCCGCCTGCGAGAAAATCCGTGGTCAGCTCCAGATCGTTCCGTTATCCGGTCAGCGAGTTATCCGGTCTGCAGGAGGCAATCTCCTGTTATGTTGCCATCGGGGCAAGAAAATTGCGCAACCAGGGGCTGGCTGCGTCCAATATCCATGTCTTCCTGTCCACCAGCCGCTTTGCCAGGGACAAACCCTATTTTTCCGACAGCAGGCTGATGGTACTGCCCATGGCGACCTCCTCCACAGCAGCTCTGCTCAAAACGGCCATGCAGGGATTGAAAAAACTCTATAAGCCGGGCTACGCCTTTAAAAAGGCCGGGATCATGCTCACTGGATTGAGCAGCGGCACTATCCGGCAGCAGAACCTGTTTTACAGCACAGACGACAGCCGGGACACCGCCCTGATGACTGCCCTGGATCGGATAAACGATAAATGGGGGAACGACACTCTGCGCTACGGTTCTTCCGGCCTGCACCGGGACTGGAATACAAAACAGTCCAGAAAATCACCCGCTTATACCACCCGTTGGACGGAACTTCCTGTGGTGCAAAGCCGGATGCCGCACGCTGGCAAGCATACAGCATCTTCTCTATCCCCCTGAGAGAGCTTCATAATGGTTATCAACAAACAGGCTCTGCAAGAAAGCCTTGCCGCTGCGCTGCGCTCCAGCCTGCTTATCATCAAGCTGGTGATACCGCTCTATATTCTGGCTGACATCCTGCTCTACTTTGACCTGCTCAAGTATATCTCCTTTCTCTTCTCGCCGCTGACCTCCTTTCTCGGTCTGCCGGTCGAGGCGGCCATGGCTTTGGCCGGTGGCGTGTTGTTGAACCTCTATGCGGCCATTGCCTTTGCTGCCCCCCTGGGGTTGTCTCCCTATCAGTGGACTGTCATGGCGGTTTTTCTCGGGGTTTGTCATTCCATGGTGGTGGAATCTGCGATCATGAAGCGGCTGGGTGTTTCCTGGCTCTATTCCATTGTTCTGCGGGTGGTTATGGCCTTTGTCACTGTACTGCCGGTAATGTTGATGCCTGAATCATTTTTTGGCGCAACAGTACAGCAGGGAGGGGCAAGCCTGACCCAGTACGACAGCCTGTCAGCCATGCTGACGGGTTCGACAGTTAATGCCGCAGTACTCTCTTTCAAGATTATCTGCCTGATTACCCTGATTATATTTTTCATGGACTGGCTCAAGTCCACCCGGATGATCAAGGCGTATGCTGACCGGGTAAGTTCTTCTTTTTCCATTATTGTCGGGCAGCTACTCGGTATTACTTATGGTGCTGGTATCCTGATTCGTGAGGTAGAGGCTGGTCGTATGGGCGAGAAGGATATCTTTTTTGTGGCCACTGTTCTCATGATCTGTCACGCTGTCATCGAAGACACCCTTTTGTTTGTCATTTTTGGTGCCAACCTGTGGGTGATTGTTGCTGTTCGGGTTGTTGTGGCCTGCATCGCCGGTTTTTTACTGCTCTATCTTTTTTCTGCTGCTAAATGGTTGCGGTTTGTGGTGAGAGTTAGGAAATTTCAAGACCATTGAGTACAATAATCTGTTTGGAGAAACCTCTTGTTGGCTGTCTAAAAACGGCATATACTCCATAATAGTTCATCTAAAGTGAAATAGAGGTTACAATGGAAACTATTAAACGGATACTTTCAATCGATTTACCAGATAAACAAACGGCATTTCTCTGAGGGTCGAGAAAAACCGAAAAAATTACTCTGTTGCGTGAGCAGTTTCAACATAGTATTCTTATAGATTTTCTAAAAACAGATACCTTTCTTGAATACACTAAGTCCCCATTTTGCTGCGGGAGCGGTTGCTTGCTCAAAAAGACCAGGCCGCAAATCCCCTTGGTGGACGGGCATGGCGATTTGAATTCTTTCCACTGGTTTTCAGGGAAATTGATAATTTCAACCTGTTGAACGCCCTTAATCGTGGTCTGATCCCATCTCATTATCAGCAGAGTGGTTATAGACGATCACTCAAGGGGTATGTTCAGGATTATCTGAAAGAAGAAGTCTTTAATGAAGGACTTACCCGAAATGTACCTGCATTTTCCCGTTTTTTTGAAGCTATGGGCTACTCACATGGTCAGTTGGTCAACTATGCAAATATTGCAAGAGAATGTGGTGTAAGTGCAAAAACAGTAAAAGAATACTATCAGATACTGGTGGATACCCTGTTGGGTACCTTTGTCCTGCCATTCAAAAGGAGACAGGAGAGACAGGTTATCAGTAAAGCTCCAAAGTTTCAACTGTTTGACACAGGGATTGCAGGAGCCATTTGTAAACAGAATATTGCAGAAGAAAAAGGCGAGTTGTTTGGTAATGCTTTTGAACATTTCATCTTGCTGGAAATGCTGGCTCATCGCTCCTATCATGAGATCGATTATGATATAAACTTCTGGAGAACAAAATCAGGCTTGGAAGTTGACTTCATCTTGGGGAATGGCGAAGTTGCGGTGGAAGTAAAAGGAACAGATCGCGTGGATAGAAGAGTACTCCGGCATATGAAGACATTCAGGGCTAACTATGCTCCTGCTAAAAGCATAGTTGTCTGTAATGAACGAGAAGAAAGAGTTCATAGTGGTATCCGAATCATGCCTTGGCGAGTTTTATTGCAGGAGCTATGGGATAATACAATTATTCGGTGAGATGGCAGTTGTAGTTTTTCGTCATTATTGTTGGCATTGCTCGCAAAAAAAGGCTGCCCGTCCACCAATGGTTTTTCTGGTGATACTGGTACCGCAACAAGGGCAGGGGGCATCCTTTTTGCCATACACTGCCAGTTGGAGCTGGAAATAACCGGGCTGACCGCTTGCCCCGAGAAAATCAGACACCGTTGAACCGCCCGCCTCAATGGCCCTGCTCAGGATTGCTATTATCTGTTTTGCCAGCCGCTGCCATTGCGCCTCTGACATAGTGTTCACTCTGGTCTCTGGATGGATTCCGGCGGCAAAGAGCGATTCATTGGCATAGATGTTGCCAACCCCGGCAATGAGACGAGAATCCATGAGAAAGGTTTTGATCGCTACCCTGCGGCCATGGGCAATCTGCTGCAGTGCGATACCGGTAAATTCCTTGCTGAACGGCTCCACCCCCTTGGTGCGGTTGAACTCGTCTTCCAACGTCCGAGCCTGTTCCGCAGGCCAGGCCATAATGGAGCCGAAACGGCGGGCATCATTGTAGCGCAGCTCCATTGCATTATCTAAACCCAGACAGAGGTGGTCATGGCGGGCATGCTGCGTTGCGGTGGGGAAGATGCCCAGCTTACCGGTCATGCCCAGATGAAAGATGAGTACACTGGAGTCTTCCATTCTGATCAGCAGGTATTTGGCTCGCCGGTCAATACCAGTCACGCGGTTATCGCAGACACAGGTCTGAATCAGCTCACCCGGTATGGGCAGCCGTAATCGTTTGTCTGACCAGGAGACATTCACAATCGTTCGCTCCATGAGCAGGGGCAGCAGCCCCCTTCTGGTCACTTCTACTTCCGGTAGTTCAGGCATACTGTTCAGACTCTTTCTCCGGCAAGGCCGGGAGATACATGGTACAATAAGGAAGTACAATAAGGAAGAGCATACTCAGGAGGAAAATGAAAGGAGTTTCATAGCCTTTCCTGTAGTTGAGGTTTTGTTGAACAATACCCCCTATACTTTCTTTATACGGCAACGGAATTGTAAAAACAAGGTAACTACTCAGGTGAAAGCCCTGTACTCAGCTCTTGCAATGCAGTGCTGCCCATAGTGCGCTGTGTACACCAGTAAGCGTAGGTAGGAGTAAAAATGCGTAACCGGGTTCCAAAGGGTTAAGGAATTACCCGCATAGCATGATCATCAACATGAAAACGAGTCCCATCCCTGTCCAGTGTCAGTAAGCCGTAGCCATATTTTTCAAGCCCTTGAGCCACATATTTCTTTGCTTTAGACGGAACGCCATACGTAGCAAATGCCGCATAAAGGTTCTTGTCCAGAAACTCGGGAAACAAAATTCGAAACATCGGAATAGTCTGCTCATGAAGTCGTTCAACATGGGAAGATTGAAGATGGCGTTTGACTTCAACAATGGCAACATTGTCTCCGTTGGTCAAAAACAGATCCAGTTGCACCCTGCCCCTGCCATCCTTGCGGGTAACATCATAGGTGACATCATCATAATGGACATCGGCCAGAGTGGGGTCGGCACGCAGGGCAGCAAAAAAATCAAGCTCGGTTTCATCGCCGAGGTGTTCGCTCATCCCACCGTACATGGCAGCCAGTTCTCTGTTCCTCTGACCGAGCTTGTCAAGCATGGCATCAGTTTTTGCACATCGTTTATCAAACCTGGCATCACTTTCTGCACGCTGTTTATCAAACTTGGCATCAGTTTCTGCACGCTGTTTATTAAACTTGGCATCAGTTTCTGCACGCTGTTGTTCCAACCTGGCATCAGTCTCTTCAAACCGTTTTTTCAACCTGGCATCAGTCTCTGCAAATAATCCTTCTAACCGAGCATCAGTTCCTGCAAGCTGGGCAACAGTTTTTGCGAGTAGAGCATCAGTTTTTGCAAGTTGAGCATCAGTTCTTGCAAGTTGAGCATCAGTTTTTGCCTGAGATTCTTCCAGCCGATTCATGCCTTGAAGAAAATCTGCCATCATTTTTTCCAAATCTACAGTCACAACGCTACGCTCCTTACCAGTTGACAATTAGTTGATCCATATTAATAAAATAACTCTTTCTACAGGAAAAGTCAAAAAAAGAATAGAAAGAAAAGGGGATATACATCTATCGGACATTCCGCACATCGAGCTTAGAGTTTTTCTGAATACCCAAGATCGGTAATTTCGAGTTTACCTCTTCACGTCACAGGGGTTGCTGATGAGCAAAGTTCCACCACCCATCCTTCAGGCTGTCATAAACATCTCTCGGCACTTTCAATAACCGTAGAACCAAAACGTGCTTTTCCGTTACGCCCTGGACCAACCTTGACCAGCTCAACGGTTTTATTTTCAATAATTTCTACTGGTAAAAACTCACCAATACCCTTGCGTGTACTGTTAATTGCTTTATCAATTTGTTCCCAGCTTTTGAGTTGATATTTATTTAGCTTGCCGCTGAGTTCCTTCAGTTTTTTTTCTGCTTTGTTTATTCGGCAAATTCGCAAGTTGCCATCCCTTGCATCTTT
>DAOVTM010000120.1 GCA_030633145.1 Desulfobulbaceae bacterium | reverse complement strand
GCCTGCTGCGAAACCCCGGGGCTGTTCATCAGGAACAGGGCCAAATCAACATAAGGATCTCCGGCTAGCTGCTCGTCCAGGTCTTTCTTTTTCTTATTGCCCTTGCTGTCCTTTTCCTCATCATCCTCATGCTCATCCAGGACACCGGCTGCCCTGGCCTCTTCTCTGGCTCGCTCAAGCTCTTCCCGCTCACGGATGACACCGGCCAGGTAATCAGCGGTCATGGTCTCCTCTTTACGCTGTTTGGCCTTGAGGCTTTCCTCTTTGATTTTCTGGAATTTCTTATCGTTTGCAGCGTACTTTTCGCCCTGCTGCCGAGCAGCCTTGACATCGAACCTGGCACCGTTCCAGGCTGTATAATCCACCCCGGTGACCTTGTCCCAGGGGAGTGAGTTATCCATGTACTGCTCACCGGTTTCCAGATGATCCAACATGCTGGGCAGGACAAGATCCGGCACGATTCCCTTGTACTGGGTCGAGCCGCCGTTGATGCGGTAAAACTTCTGGATGGTCAGCTTGATGTGGCCGAGATCGTCATATTTTTTCAGATGAAGCAGGGGCAGGTTGCGGTTCATGTCCAGCAGGGTCTGTACTGTTCCCTTGCCGTGGGTGTGGGCTCCTCCAACAATCAGGGCTCTGCCGTAATCCTGCATGGCCCCGGCAAGAATTTCAGAGGCAGAGGCAGAGAACTGGTTCACCAGCACGATCATGGGGCCATTATAGACGATATTTTTATCCTCATCCTCCAGCACCCGGATCATGCCCTGAGAGTTCTTGACCTGCACCATGGGGCCTTCGGAGAGAAACAGGCCAGAGACATCAATGGCATCTGCCAGGGAGCCGCCGCCGTTATTACGCAGATCCAGGATCAGACCGCTGATGCCCTTTTCCTTCAGTGTATGGAGTTCGCTGCGGGTATCGTCGGTGACGTTTCTTGACTTCTCTCCGTTACGGTTGGCAGCAAAATCACGGTAAAAACTTGGGATACGGATGTAACCGATCTTACTCCCTGCCGCATCCTTGAGTACGGTTGACTTAACATACGTCTCTTCCAGCTTGACCACGTCACGGACAATGGGGATCACCAGGCGGGAGCCGTCTGCCCTGGTCACGGTGAGGCGAACCTCGGTTCCCTTGGGACCGCGGATATACGAGACCGCCTCCCGGATGCGCATGGCGGATATATCCACCGCCTCACCGTCTTTCTCGGAAACAGCCATGATGACATCTTCGGCCTGCAACTGTCCCTGAGCCTCGGCAGCACTACCCGGTATGATCCGCACCACTTTGATATGACCGTCCTCCTGACGCAGGAGTGCGCCGATTCCCTCCAGGGAACCGCGCATGTGGATATCAAAATCCTCTTTGGAGGTGGGAGCCATATAACCGGTATGAGGGTCAAAGGCTCTGGCAACTACGTCAAAGAAGTTGTTATAATACTCCTGTCGGGTTATCTGCAGGAGGCGCTTGAGATAATTATGGGTCTTCTTACGCACCTTGGACATGGCAACATCCCAGGAATCTTTGTCCACAGGGGTTTGCTCAAGCAACGGTTTGTTGTCTTTTTCTCTCTTTTTATTGGTCTCTTCCACTGCCTCCAGGTAGCTGTCCAGGACTTCCAGTTTCAGGGTAAGCCGCCACCGTTCCTGAAGCTCTGCGATGGTGGCCGGGTGCTTCCGTTTCTTGGCATCAGTCTCAAGATACTCTTCCAGGTTGGGGTCAAAGCCGCTGTCCATGATACCATCAACGATGCCCTGAATCTCTGTGACCCTGGTAGTCATAAGCTGCATCCCCACATCAGGCAGGGTGATCCGTCCCCGGCTCAACTCGTCGTCAATAGTTGTGGCAAACTTGGACAACTGAGCTACATCCGAGGTCAGCAGAAAGCGTTTTCTCGGATCCAGCTGTTTGATATAGAGGTCAAAGGCAGCCTGGGAGAGTTTGTCGTCAAAGGGTTCATGGGCAAAATGCTGGGCGGATAGCTGGTGGCTGATCATGTAGGCAATCAGCCGGTTGCGACCGGTATCGAACTCCACCGGCATGACCTTGGCAAGGGCGGACGAGAACAGAAAAAGAGAAATCAGGCAGCTTGTGACAAAAAGACGAATACGCATCTACGACTCCGTAATACAAAATAAATAAATAAACAAAAATATATAAATAAACAGAAAAACAATTAGAAACACCTTTCCCTTACCATGGATGGGAGGGGAAGTAAACAGCAATCAAAAAGGACTCACCACCCTGGCCGCACTGTTGACGGAACTCATGATATCATACATATTGGATATCTGTCCAACCTGCATGGCCGAACTGAGCTTGAAAAAGTCCAGGCAGGTGCCGCAGACGAGAATTTCCACTCCCTGTTGCTGCAAGGTGCGCAGGGCTTCAAGGGCTCCAGACTCTTCGGCAACCAGTTTTACCCCGCTGTTATAGAAGAGTATTGTGGATGGAAGCGGTTCAACATCCTTAATGGTCTGGATATAGGTCTGTAACAAGGCCCAGCCCAGCTCATCACTGCCTCGCCCCATGGAGGAGGAGGAGATGACATAGACCAGCCCCTTGGAGGAGGGCAGGTCACAGGGATATTCTTCGGCAGAGAATTCCCTGCTCTGCTCTCCCGTTTGTGCGTCTCCCTGTATCAACAGAATCCAGCAGCCATTATCACGTTCAGTCACGGAGACCTCGCAGTTGCGGCTGCGGGCAAAACGGATGACATTCTCTCTGGAGGCCTCGTTGTCCACAATAACCTCAAGAGTGTGCTTGCCCTGCTCAAGGGCATCCTTGGTCATGATTACCGGTTGGGGACAGTTTTTGCCGCTACAGTCTATGGTTACAGGTTGCATAATCCTCTATTCGTATCCTCTTTATAAATTATGGAAATAGTTGATAGCCCACTGGTTCCCATGCTCCAGGTAAGCGAGCCTGCGAGACTCCGTCAGTGGGAACCTTAATTTGCCGCTCCAGCGGCTGATACAGGACGCTGGAGCATCCATAATCCATTCCCACGCAGGAGCGTGGGAACGAGGGAAAATATTACCACTTTGCGGTCTGCGGTAATTGGACATTCAACAAACCGTCACGGTAGGGTGCGCTGTGCGCACCAGTTTAATGGTGCGCACAGCACACCCTACATCAGCACTCGTATTTACGGAGAAAATCATCCACCAGTTCCTCCATGACCTCCAGTTGGCTGCGACCGGTTTCATGCACCTGAATCCAGACACAGCGTTGAAAGGCACGGTAAATATCCTGGGGTACAAAAAGCTTAATTTCGGCCAGATCATCAGGGGTTGAATTCTGCTCTGCTTCCATGCCATCACTCACAACTTGTTGCTCACCCTGCGGCCTTCTGTCATCTGGTTGCCGACTTCTGGTTTCTGGCATGGAATGCGACTACCTCCTGATAGGTACACCCGCTGCCGCCAAAAATATCCAAGGCACTGCCCACAGTGGCATCCAGCCGCCCCTTACCCGCCTTGCGAATCAGCACCAGGTCATCCATGCTGCCTACCCCGCCAGCATAGGTGGTGGGAATGGTTACGTTGTCTGCCAGCAGGTCAATGAGGCGTTCATCCACTCCCATACACTTGCCCTCCACATCAACGGCATGGATCAAGAACTCATCACAGCTATCAGCAAGTTCCCTCAAGACCTGGCGGCTGATGCGCAAGTCGGTAAAATTCTGCCAGCGATCAGTGACGACATAATAGCCATCATCTCTCCATCGGCAGCTGAGATCCAGCACCAGTCTCTCCCTGCCAATCAATGTCTGTAAGCAGTGCAGTCGATCCGCATTCAGCTGTCCGTCATGAAAGACATGGGAGGTGACAATTACATGGGAGGCACCGCACTCAAGCCAGCGTTCTGCGTTATCCGCCGTAATCCCGCCGCCAAGCTGGAGGCCACCGGGCCAGCCCTTAAGGGCATCCATGGCAGCATCTTCATTGCCGGAGCCGAGCATGATTACATGACCGCCTGGCAGATTGTCATCTCGGTACATGCGGGCATAATGGGAAGGTGTAAAGCTGGATGAAAAATTGGTTTGCAGGGATGCGGAGTCGCTGTCCTGCAGGGTGGAACCGATGATCTGTTTTACCCTGCCGTCGTGCAGGTCAATACAGGGGCGGAAAAGCATGGGATGAGGGATGAGTTGTAACTTGTGAGGATGAGTGGCTATATCCCACCTCACTCCTCACAATTCACATCTCACATCGACTTAACCAGCATCGTTGATGGATCAAGGGTCAGCTCACCAGCCCCTTCAGGAAGTTCCGAAGTGCTGCGCAGGATATCCAGTTTGATAACGTCAGCTTCTGGATTGAGAAGGATCACGGTATCAAAAATATCATCGTCCTCGTGGCAGGGAGCAGGAACGCCAGCCGGGGAGACCCGGTCGTCGTTACGGTGGCTCACTACGGAGAACCAAGCCTGCAGGCTCATGCTCTCCATCAGCTCCTTGATGTCTTCAAGAGCCGCACGATCCGCACCGCCAAAGTCAAAGCCGTCAATGACGATACATCTCGGCTTGAAAATATCTTGCAGGATCAGGTCGTTAAGACGCTCTTCCAGGCGCGCCCTGGTAAAGGCGGACTCCTTGAAGGTCATTATCATCCGGTGCCGCTGCACCATGTCTATCAACTCGTGGGGATTACTGACAGAGCCGTCCTGGAGTATCACCTGGATGATATCATCGTACCACAGCCTGGTCTTGTCAATGGAATCGCCAATGCTGACATGGACGACCCGATTGCCGCGCAGGATGGAATCCAGGGCGATCTGTACCAACAAGGCGGTCTTACCCAGCCCAGCCCGAGCCATGACCAACCCCATCTGATTATTTTTGCTGCCAAGATCCACCACCCGGAGCGGGTTTTGTTTTACCAGTGGTTCATATCCCATTGCTCTACCTCTTCTATAGTATCTCTGTGATCCATGTTATTGGATCACAGTTTTTAAAAATTAATCTAACTTCGCTATTAGTCGTTCTTCCTGGAATCTTCGTATTCCTTGATCAGCTCTTCCGAGATGGACTTAGGCACCTGTTTATAGGTGGCAAATTCCATGGTGAACTCCGCCTTGCCCTGGGTCAGTGAACGCAGGGTAGTGGAATAACCGAACATCTCGGACAGCGGCATCTCCGCTTCCACCACAGTATAGTTGCCCTCTTCAAAGGTACCGACAATAACACCGCGCCGCTGGTTCAGGCTGCCCATAATGGCCCCCTGGAACTCGGACGGCCCTTCTACAGCCACCTTCATGATCGGCTCCATAATAACCGGTTTGGCCTTTTTATATCCCTCACGAAAGGCACCCTTGGCAGCCTGTTGAAAGGCCATGTCTGAAGAGTCCACCGAATGGGAGGCACCGTCGTTGACGACACAACGTACACCGGTAATCGGGGCTCCGGTCAGCACACCTTTTTCCAGGGACATCTTGAAACCCTTGTCACAGGCACCGATGAACTCTCGCGGAATAGAGCCGCCCACGATATCGTCAACAAACTCGTACTCTTCATCCTCCAGCGGTTCCATATAACCGCCGACCCGGCCAAACTGACCAGAGCCACCGGTCTGTTTCTTATGAGTGTAGTTAAAATCAGCCTTTTGGGTGATGGTCTCACGATAGGCAACCCTGGGGACACCGACTTCCACGTCAGCCTGATACTCACGCTTCATCCGCTCGATATAGACCTCAAGGTGGAGTTCACCCATACCGGAGATAATGGTCTCGCTGGTCTCGTGATCGACAAAGGTCTTAAAGGTGGGGTCTTCCTTACTGAACCGATTCAATGCCTTGGACATATTAGCCTGGGACTTGTTATCCACCGGTGCAATTGCAAGAGAGATGACCGGGGTCGGAACGTGCATGGAACTCATGGACCAGTTGATCGAGCTGTGACAGAAAGTGTCGCCCGAGGCACAGTCAACCCCGAACAGGGCGATAATATCACCGGAACCGGCATGATCGATCTCCTCCATTTCATTGGAGTGCATCCGTACTAGACGACCTACTTTGACCTTTTTTCCGGTGCGGCAGTTGACAATGAACTCACCCTTTTTCAGCTCACCCTGATAGGTTCTGACGTATGTCAGCTGACCGTAGCGTCCGTCCTCAAGTTTGAAGGCCAGGGCAACCAGGGGATCATTGACATCATTGGATACTGCTATCTCCTTTTCGTCATTGTCCAGATCCAGGGCAATATTCTCAACATCAGTAGGACTGGGCAGATATTTTTCCACCGCATCCAGCAGGGGCTGAACCCCCTTGTTCTTATAGGCGGAACCGATCATCACCGGAGCCAGCTCCAGGGCCAGAGTACCATTACGGATGGCCTCATTCACCAGCTCTTCCGTGATCTCCTCTTCCTCCAGCATGGCCTCCATCAGTTCATCAGAGAACATGGAAACCGCATCCAGCATCTCCTCCCGTTTCTCGTCTGCCTCGTCCTGCATGTTGGCGGGGATGTCTTCAATGCGAATCTCTTCACCCTGGTCACCATCAAAATAAATCGCCTTCATGGTGACCAGATCAACCATGCCTTCAAGGTCGCTCTCCAGGCCGATGGGTAACTGAATCATGACCGCATTCAGGTTTAACTTGTCCCGTAGCTGCTGGGCAACTCTGGCAGGGTTGGCACCGGTACGGTCGCATTTATTGATAAAGGCGATGCGCGGTACATTGTAACGGGTCATCTGCCGGTCAACGGTGATGGACTGTGACTGCACACCACCCACGGAACAGAGGATCAAAACAGCTCCGTCCAGTACCCGCAAAGCCCGTTCCACCTCAACTGTGAAATCAACATGGCCGGGGGTATCAATAATGTTGATGTCGATTCCCTTCCAGTTGCAGTAGGTTGCCGCAGACTGGATGGTGATACCTCGTTCTTTTTCCAGCTCCATGGAGTCCATGGTCGCACCGACCCCGTCCTTGCCGCGAACCTCGTGAATGGCATGGATACGATCCGTATAAAACAGGATGCGCTCGGTAAGCGTTGTCTTGCCCGAGTCGATATGGGCACTGATACCGATATTTCGTACTTTGTTCAGATCTTTGTTCATCACTTATTCCTCTGTTACTGCTGCCTGACCATTGGTTTACCGATGGTTTTTCGTGTTACGTTTAAGGTAAAAAAATAAATAAAAAAGGGTTACAGATTGTCTGCAACCCCTTAAATCACTTCTGCTATGATGCCGGGACATGATTTCGAGACGAAAAATACTTATTCAATAAAACAGCGAGTTAAACTGTTTACCCCGAGAAACAGATTTATATACACCAGGTTCCTGTTTTGCGCAAGATAAAAACAAACGAAAACAGTTTAACAGTACAAAAACAGTACACAGTGGAAATAGTTGCGCGGCCAGGTTACAGCCCTGGTTGATTATTTTCATGAGCGGTGTCGCATTTTATTCATTCGACGTTCGATGTTCGACGTTCAACCATGCTATTTGAACATAAAACAACTTTACTGAAAGCATTTTCACTTTTTTGTATTGCACCCGGCTTAATCCAACCTGCCATAACACATTATTTTTACATATAAAAAAGAGCAAGCTATTTACAAATTCAATCTGGTTCCCAGGAACATATGAAACCATGAAAAATCCTTGACATCGCAATTTGTTTTACTATATAATTATATAATACATTGATACATTGAGCTATGGAAGCATCCGTTATCGCAACGGTGTCAACGTCTTCACTTCCACTGACCGGTAACCCTGTCTGGCACCTGTGATGCCGAGAAATCAAATGACGCACAATACAACATTTAGTATCCTGAGAAAAATTTTATTCAGCCTGCTAATTCTTATTATAGGATATTTTATCTCCATGTTTTACGCCTTTACCAATGGTGGCAATCTGGAGATCCGTTTGCAAAATGTTTCTGATGACTATTTCAGTGCCGCGCAAATGAGCAGTCAGGCTCTTGCCTCGTACAGAGAATTGACCAGGGCATATATGGATGCCTTTGTCAGTGGCAATGAGGACAGTCTTGAACTTGCCCAAACAGAATATACGAAAACTGAACATGCGCTTGCTCTCATTGCAGAGCTGAAGATACTCCCTCCCGAGGCAAGAGAAAATACAGAGGAAATGCGGACACAACTGAAAAAATTTACAGTTGATGCCCACCCGATTTATGTCAAGTTAACTCAGGGTGCCGAGGATGATAAACTCATGGAACAGGCTTCATTGCTTGGCAAACGATCCAGCGATATCGAAGCTGATTTGACCAGGGCTGCTCAATCCTTTGCCGATTCCTTAAAAAGCGAACTCACCGCAATCAGTAAATCCATTCGAATGCAGCGTTTTTTCAATGTCTGGGTTTTTATCGCCGTTGTCACAGTTTCACTCTTTCTGTCGCTTTATATAATCTTGCGGCACATTCGCAAGCCCCTCAAGAATGCCGTAACCATGATGCGGGATATTGCGGAAGGAGAGGGTGACCTGACCAAACGTCTGCAGGAAAAGTCCAAAGATGAGATTGGCGAACTGGCTCGATGGGTTAATCGTTTTATTGATAACCTGCATACCCTTGTCGGTAAGGTCACCAGCAATTCTTTCAGATTGCAAAAAGCGTCAACCAGTCTCTCAGCCACTGCGGAAAAACTGTCTCATGGAGCCGAAAAACTCCGGGATCAAGCTGATAGCACAGCAGTTGTCATAGATGAAATTTCAAATCATATTCACACTGTTACCATAACTTCTGATACTATGTCTGAAAATGCCAATGACATTGCCACTGCTGCCAGGAATACGAGTACGGAGGTGCTTTCCTTGGCAGCTGCCGTGGAAGAAATGTCTCCGACAATCCTTGAAATTTCCAACAGTTGCAGCAAGGCTCAGGAATTGGCCGAACAGGGTAATCAGGATGCTACTGACGCTGTTGAACGTATTGATGAGCTTAACCAGGCGGCACGGGATGTCGGTGCGGTTGTTGATATTATTACCAAGATTACTGAACAGACCAACCTGCTGGCTCTGAACGCCACCATCGAGGCCGCAACAGCAGGCGATGCTGGACGGGGTTTTGCTGTGGTTGCCAATGAGGTAAAGGAACTGGCAAGGCAGACATCTAAGGCAACAGTTGAAATTAGCACCAATATTCAAGGCATTCAGGGAAAGACTTCTGGTATGTTAACCGCCATTGACAAGGTCAGCAGCGTGAACAGTAAAATCAGAGAAATTACCACCAGTATTGCCGCAGCAGTGGAAGAGCAGTCAGTCACGACCGGAGAGATCAGTCGTATGGTAACTCTTGCCGCCCAGGGAGTTGAAAATGTTTCAGGAAAGGTGGACGCTTTGACAAACGATATTACCCATACTGTTGTTCCCAGCATATCCGAGGCCGCATCCGGGGTTGAAGAGGTTTCCAGAAATTTCAAGGCCGTTAATCAGGTTGCAATCGATACCGTTAACTCGGTTACAGCCATTGATGCGGATGCAGGCAATGTATCTGTTCTGGCAACGCAATTAGATAGTCTGGTAACTAAATTTAAACTTGATGTATAATCCGTCTCGACGAGCGATTGCCGATATTTCCTTGCCTTGGATAGCCCCTTTGATCGGTAATTTAATCGCAAAGGAATTTTCATTGTGTTTCGGACGGTGTAGGTCGGACTTCAGTCCGACCCACAGCAACGAGTACAATCCGTCCGCAGGACGTTATATTCAAACATGATTCTCTTAACGCAGATTCATAATAAAAAAGGAGGTAGAAATGAAATTTAGGAAGACAATCCTGCTGGTTCTGTCAACCCTGCTGATTGTCCCATGGATAGTTGCAACGGCCTGGGCTGGCGATGTGGTGCTGGTGGCAAACGAGACCGTGCCGGTGACGACACTCAGCAAACAGGATGTAAAGAACATATTTCTGAAAAAAAAGAAAAACGTGGGCGGGGTTACAATCAAGCTGGCAGTACTCAAAGACGACAAGATCACCAAGCAGTTTCTAAAGAGTTATG
>DAOVTM010000337.1 GCA_030633145.1 Desulfobulbaceae bacterium | reverse complement strand
CCCACTGGTTCCTACGCTCCAGCGTAGGAACCGTGATATACCGCTCCAGCGGTTGCAACAAGACGCAGGAGCGTCCTAAATCCGTTCCCACGCTGGAGCATGGGAACGAGGAAAAAATAATTCCAGGTTTTACAGCGCCGCAAGGGTACAGGTATTTTTCAGCACAGGAATTGTCAACTGTCCTCGCAACAGGTGGACTACTGAACTAATGAAAAAGGAGACTGATCTATTTTTGCTGTTTATACTAAAAAAGTTCGACCTGTGCGAGTAGTTTTTCTGGTGACTTGATGCCAAGAAGTCAGCATAACAGCAGGTTACAGGAAAACTCTCAGCGATGACAATCTTTTCAAATAACAGAAAACATCCAGAAAAAATATGGTCACCAAAACCAATGATCAAGTCATGAAAACTTTGATTGACTCCTTGCTTGCCCAAGGCAGAGAAAACGAATGGCTGGAGTTCAAACGCAATAACGACAATCCACAGCTCATTGGGGAATATCTTTCCGCACTTGCCAATTCCGCCTGTCTCCACAATACGTCCTATGGTTATCTTGTCTATGGAGTCGACAATCAAAACCTGACAGTGACAGGAACTAATTTCCAGCCCCATAAAGCTAAGGGTAAGGGAAACGAAGGATTGGAACCCTGGCTTGCCAGGCAGCTCAGCCCCCGCATTGATTTCCGTATCAAAACCGGATTGTATGACGATCTGCCTATGGTGATATTCAAGGTCGAAGCTGCTGTGCAGACACCTGTTAAATTTCAGTCCACAGCCTTTATACGAGTTGGAGAGCATAAACATAAGCTGCTGGAGCATCCTGAAAAAGAGCGTAAAATATGGCAAAAGGCTCAAAAATCCAGATTTGAAAAAGGCATTGCCCTGAGAGAGCAGACAGGAGACCAGGTGCTTTCCCTTATTGATTATCCGGCTTTTTTTGACTTGCTTGAAGTGCCTTTGCCGGATAACCGGGTGGGGATTTTTAATAAACTCGAAGAGGAACAGGTCGTTATCAAGGAGAATGATCTCTTCTCCATCACCAATCTTGGCGGCCTGTTATTTGCCAAACAGCTTGATAAATTTTCCGGTTTAAGACGGCGATCTTTGCGGATTATCATCTATAAAAATGACAATCGCTTACAGGCCGTGAAGGAGCATATCGACAGCAAAGGCTATGCCGTTGGCTTTACTGGGTTGATTGACTGGATATACGACCAGTTACCGGCAAACGAGCTGATTGAAGAAGCCCTTCGGGTAGAGCAAAAGATGTATCCCAAGGTTGCAATTCGGGAATTTGTAGCCAATGCAATTATTCATCAGGATTTTTCTCTATCCGGTACCGGGCCGATGGTAGAGATTTTTCCAAGCCGCATCGAAATAACCAACCCCGGTAAACCGCTTGTGGATACTATCAGGTTTATTGACCATGCCCCACGCTCCAGAAACGAAATTCTGGCGGCAATTATGCGAAGAATGAACATCTGTGAGGAACGAGGAAGCGGAATTGACCGAGCCATTGATGCCATAGAGGTTTTTCAGCTTCCGGCTCCGGAATTTCAAGGTGAAGAAGAGTTTACCAGGGTAACACTTTTTGCCCATCAGGAATTACGGGCAATGGACAGAAAAGACCGGGTACGAGCCTGTTACCAGCATTGCTGTTTACGCTGGGTTTGCCGGGATTTCATGACTAATAAATCATTGCGAAAACGGTTTGCTATCAGCGATACAAATTATCCCATGGCCTCTCGTATTATCCGTGCAACCCGGGATGATGGTCTTATAAAGGTGTCTGACCCTGAGAACCGTTCTAACGTAAAGAAATATATACCTTTTTGGAGCTGATTCATTTCATGTAACTGGCATGTAACTGGCATGTAACTGGCATCATGCATGGGTACTACATGTTGTTGCCGTGCCAGGTGGCTATACTGTAGAGTGTGGTTTTTGTCGACAACTTACTGTGACTGGCATGTAACTGGAGACACTGTGGCGGGAAAAATGTATGCAGGAAATATTGCGAGAACTCCTCTTGCTGGGTGAAAGTCAGAGTGTAGAATTCAAAACTGTATGCAGACTTGAAGCCCTTGGTTGTCAAGTGTGTGCATTCCTGAATGCCAGCGGCGGTTTTGTTGTCTGCGGAGTAGAGGATAGCGGTCAGGACATTCCCTATGCTTTTCACAACGAGGTCTTTGTTAGGGATGGCGATCAAACAGTTCAAGCGGATATCGAGACAATCCGTGAAATGGTGATGCGGCGGCAGGTGGAACCTGAGCGTTGGGAACGGCGATGTCCTGTTCGGAAAGAATCCAGCCCTGCGCTATCCACAGGTACGGGTACGGGCAGTTCGTTTTGCATCGAATAAAGCAGATGACAAGTATAAGGAAATGGTTTGAAGCAAACGAGGTATCGCCATGATGAATTTAATGAAAATCAACGGCTATAAGGCTGTTATCAACTATGATCCGGAAATTGAAATGTTCAGGGGGGAATTTCTTGAACTGAATGGTGGTGCTGATTTTTATGCTGAGGATATTGAAAATCTCAAAAAAGAGGGTGCTGTTTCTCTGCAAATTTTTCTTGATGCCTGCAAAAAGCGTAATATTAAACCTGAGAAAAACTATTCTGGCAAATTCAATCTCCGTGTACCCCCTAAATTACACGCAGACATTGTTAATGCGGCCAGTGCTGAAGGAAAAAGTCTGAACCAATGGGTCGTCGATGCCTTGGATCAGGCTGCTCATGTTTATGCATAAATCAGGCTACCAATTTTAGCCGAGACATTTTCGCACCACTCTCGTTCCTACGCTCCAGGTAAGCGAGCCTGCGAGACTCCGTCTGTCCTGATGCGACCGCTGGAGCGGTCATTCAAGGTTCCCACGCAGGAGCATGGGAACCAGAGAACTTTTTTTATTCCTCCCAGCGTCCTTACATGCCTGAACCCAACATTGTAAGGCATCCTTCCCATTGATAATTGCCTCTTCAGGGGTTTCTCCATCAGACATACAGCCACCGCCCTCCTCATCAGATAACGGCCTCATCTCAAATGGATATTCGATACTTGTCATAATTTCATCTTAATATCGTTGCGCAAGTTTGATGTATAAGGCATTACAAAACAGTCCACGGCTTAGGCATAAACACTTGATTATACAACCCCAGGGCATAACGATCCGTCATCCCGGCAATAAAATCGCATACATGACGATGCAGTTGTTTTTCTTCCTGTTTCCCGCTAACCAGAGTCCGTTTGGCAAAGGGAGCCTCTTCTTTATTGGGGAATTCATGTTCCAGAAAAAAATGGTACAGGTCTCTGATAACCTTCTGCGCCTTTTCAAACTCATTATGCACCAGCTCGTCGCGATAGACGTTATCATAGAGAAAGCTCCGCATATCAGTGATGATGTCCTGCATCATGGGGCTTAAGCGCAGCCGTCCATCGTCGAGCCGCAGGGTTTCCATGACCAGGTCACGCACCATGGCATCAATACGGCGGGACGGGTTGTCGCCCACCACCTGGCGCAGATGGATTGGCAGATCGGTTTCTTTCAGCATTCCGGCGCGGAGGGCATCGTCCATATCGTGATTAAGATAGGCGATAATATCGGCAACCCGCACTGCCTGGCCCTCAAGGGTGGCGGGAAGTTCCCGGTTTTCTTCAGGAAGAATATCCCGGTACCCCTTGGAATGTTTGATGATCCCGTTGCGCACCTCCCAGGTCAGGTTCAGCCCCTTGCCCCGGTTTTCAAGAAAGTCCACTACCCGCAGACTCTGAATATAATGCTTGAAACCGCCCGGATGCAGCTTATTCAAGCTATACTCACCAGCATGACCAAAGGGGGTATGCCCCAGATCATGTCCCAGGGCAATGGCCTCGGTCAGGTATTCATTCAAACGGAGGCAGACGGCAATGGTGCGGGCAATCTGCGAGACCTCAAGGACATGGGTCAGACGGGTGCGGTAATGATCCCCGGTGGGAGCCAGGAAGACCTGGGTCTTGTGCTTGAGTCGGCGGAAGGTCTTGGAGTGGATGATCCGATCCCGGTCGCGCTGGAATACCGTGCGCAGGTTACAGGAGTCGTTTTCCGCATGAAGCCGTCCCCGTGACTCGCTGCTTAAACAGGCGTGGGGCGACAGGTTCTGTTTTTCCGCTTCTTCAAGTTGACCACGAATATTCATTTTTTTCTCAGCCGATAGCATGGGGACATCCGTTGCAAATCTCTCAGTAAATTTCTCTGTAAGAATTCTATAATTCCCTTTACTTTTAGCAGCAGTAGAAGACAAGAACAAGGTTTTTCATATTAAAAAATTTTTCATATTAAAAAATAGCACTTGGGGTATAATCATGAGCGATCTTTTCTCTTCCAAGCTGTTCAACTTGATACGAACGTAATACGAACGGAGATCCATGCGCATTCTTGTAATTGAAGATGATGAAAAAATAGGTTCCCTGCTTTGTGCGGGATTGACAGATGCAGGTTTCACCGTTGACCTGGCCGTTGACGGTCAGGAGGGGCTGGACAGGTTTTTGCAGATACCCTGGGACGCAGCAGTCGTGGACATCATGCTGCCCTCCATGGACGGACTGACCATTATTGAAACGATCCGTGATCAGGGTATTACCACCCCGGTGCTGATCCTCAGTGCTAAACGGAGCGTGGATGACCGGATCAAGGGGTTGGCTCAGGGCGGCGATGATTACCTGGTCAAACCCTTTTCCTTTGCCGAGCTGCTAGCCCGGATTAAGGCTCTTATTCGCCGGGATTCCAGGGCGATTGAT
>DAOVTM010000168.1 GCA_030633145.1 Desulfobulbaceae bacterium | reverse complement strand
TGCGCAGACAGAAGGTCGGCAAAGGTTCCCATGGACTGCGGCTTGCTGTCCTGCGGCGGCGGGGTATAGTTTTTTTCCTCTTCATCTGTTGAGGTGTAATCTTCTGGAACCAGGGAGATTCGTTTCTGTTCCATATCCACCCCGTCAATCTTTACCGTGATCTCCTGACCGGCCTCCAGCACCTCCCTGGGGTGATTAATCCTCCGACCCGTTCCCAGTTTGGAGATATGAAGCAGCCCGTCAATACCCGCCTCCAGGGTGACAAAGGCACCAAAGGCTGCCAGGCGGGAAACCCTGCCCGGATGGACACTGCCAGGGCTGTACTTTTCCTCCACCTTGTCCCAGGGATTGTCCAGGGTGTCTTTCAGGCTCAGGGAGATCCGTTCCTGCTCCCAGTCCAGCCGCTTGATGATCACCTCCACCTGCTGATCACGGCTGAGGACATCTTCAACACTATCAGTCTGACCCCAGGCCAGTTCTGAAATGGGGATCAGTCCATCCACACCGCCAATATCAACAAAGGCACCAAAATCGCGGATTGAGGTAACAACCCCCTTGATCTTATCTCCCTCCTGCAGGGTTTCACGCAACTCTTCTTTGAGCTGTTCCCGCTCTTCTTCAAGCACGGCTCGAGCCGAGAGGATGATGTTACGGCCTCTCTCGGAAAATTCAATGATCCTGAAGGTCATGGACTGATCCAGGTATTCGTCTGGATTCTCAATGCGGCGCAGCCCCATCTGCGAGTAAGGGCAGAATGCACGCTGACCGGCAACCTTGATCTGGAAGCCGCCCTTGATCTCCTCTATGACCCGTCCTTCCACTGGAATACCGGAGCGGTGCGCCTCTTCCAGCTCTTCCAGCCCGGCCTGACCGGAACCGATACGAGTGGTAAAACGCATTTCGCCGCCGCGCAGGGCGACCAGGAAGACCGTAACCCTGTCTCCGGTACTGACAGTCAGTTCATCGTCTTCACCGCGAAATTCAGCGGCACCCATTACCCCTTCGCTCTTACCCCCCACATCAAGGAAGATGTTTTCACCGTTGATGTCAGCAATGACCGCCTCTACTTTGTCTCCGGGCTGGAGCCTGGGGCCGCTTACGTCCTTAGTCTGGAACAGGTCTTCAAATCGATCTTCACTCATGGTCTTTTTTGTTCTGGTTGAGGTATTGTCTGACGAGTTTATGGCTGTCTGACGGCAAGAGCCAGGCAGGATTTCGTATTAGCATATAAAATTTTCTTTTGCTCAAGGTCAGCAAGAAAACCGGATAACTGCTCCTTTGTAACCTGACTGAACTGAGTGAGCAACTTTTTTTTCTCAACAGGCTCCTCACATGCAAGGTAAATTCGGCGGGAAAGACCGCGCAGCCTGTGGTGGAGTGGTGGGTCGTTTATCCTTTCCTGGCGGATAATGATGAAATCGCCGCCGTCCCGATAGCTAAGGGCGTGTTTTGAGGGGTCAGGTCGGCGAGCATGAAATTGATGCCATTGCACGATCCGGTTCCGCACCGGAAGCCACTGCTTTTTCTGCAAGGTACGGTCGCCCCGCCAGGACTTGATCAGCATGTCCAGGTTATCCAGGATTCTTTTGGGGTACAGTTTACGGTTGTTCGGGTGCTGGACAATGGCCGTTATCCCGTACTGTTTCGGCTGGACGCACACCGGGCTGCCGTGTCCCAGGAAAAAACCAGCCGCAGACAGGGGGCGAAAGGGCAGGGCCAGTTCCAGGATGCGCAGGGTTTCAGTGACCTCCTCCTGGCTTGAACCGGGAAATTCCAGGATCAGATTGCCGTCCAGGGTCATGGATGCGGATGCGGCAAATTTCATTGCCACCAGATTATCCATTACTGTGGTTCCCTTGTTCATCCTGGCAAGGAGGGAGTCGGACAGAGCCTCGATTCCGACCTGGACGGAGTTGAGTCCGCCCTTGCGATAGAGGTGATAGGTTGCAGCCTTTTTCAGGGTGCGGATTTCCCCGAAAAAACGCAGATCCTTACCGCTGTCTGCCATGGTTGCAAAGAACAGGTCAGCCTCTTTAACGGGCAGGGCATTATCGGTAAAGGTGTAGTCCAGGCATTGATATTTTTTGTGCATCTCCTTAACTTCCGTTGCGACCTGCTCGGCCTTCTTGGCCCGGTACCCCTGCCATTGCAGGTTGAGGTTGCAAAAGGTACACTTGTTCCACCAGCAGCCCCTGGAAAACTCTATCGGCAGTACTGGAATGAAGTCAAGTCCAAGGATCTGCATCTCTTGAAAATAATCATCATAAACGGGTAACGGAAGAGAGGAGAGATCAGCGATTTCGCTGATTTCGTGGTCTGTCAAAGCAGCAATGGTCTGATTTTTCCGCAGGATGGTTCCACAGGTCAGTTCAGTCTGTCCGTTAAGATGGAGCAGTAACTCCTGGAGGGGCTGTTCGCCCTCTCCTGTAATGACATAGTCTATCGCGCTGAACTCGGCCAGCAGAGAGCTTCCCAGTTCACGGGTACAGGTTGAACCACCCATAACAATGGGAATATCCGGCCATCTGGCCTTGATTTTTCGGGCTGCATACAGGGAGGCGGGTAGCTGACTGAAGCAGACGGAAAAACCGATCAGGCTGCAGTTGTCCAACTGCAACTGGTCAAGCCATTTTTCCATCTCCTCTTCCAGCTGGGACAACAGTTGTTCATAGCCCATGCCCGTTATCCTGGCCGGGAGATACCGGGCAAAGACCTGGGCAGCCTGTTCTGCCTGTCCCGGAAAAAGCAGGCCGCAGTACAATGCCTCTCCAGCCCAGGGGTTTTCTGAGATTTGGCGATAGTAATCCATGCCCAGTCGGGCGGCGACAGCCAGGTAAGGGTGGAGACAGTCCACTTTGATCTGCTCCGGCTGCTGCCCGAGAAACCCCTTCAGGGTACCTAACTGGATCGATGGGCGGTTAAAAATTGCCCAGGGCATGGATATCAGGGTTAAGCGCATACTGTTTGCCTGCTCTTCATCCCTCATCCCTCATAACTCATTACTCTTTACTCACTCCTGACATTTCACTGACGAATAATCTCGGTATCCGGAGGCAGCTCAAGCCGTACCAGCTCAGCCACTGTTTCCGGGGAAGCAGCGGGCAGCTCGTTGAGCCGGATATTGGAAAAGGTCAGTTCCGTAAGAGAGCCAAAATGATCTTCCATGATGAGCTTATGGATCAGGAATTCCCCGTCAAACCAGATGTGCAGGGACTTGATTTGATTATGCAGTGTTTTGGGAAGAAGCTGTATTGCCTTCATTTTCGGGTCTTCTTGCGCAAAGATAAAGCGGTTATCTGGAGCCAGAGGGGTAAAATCATCGGTCAGGTTGCGTTTTCCGGAAAAAAAGGCGTAGGTAATGTCAGACTGTAACTCTTCAGAAGAGGTGACAATTAGCTGGTTGTCGTTTTTGCTGTAAATGGACAGCTTGCTGCCGTTGTTGAGGATGATCTGGGGATCAGGTTCACTGTAGTCCCAGCGCATGATACTCTCCTCAGTCCCTGGTCGGTAAAATATCCCCTTGCCACCCCCATGCCGGTTACGGCCATTACTGCGGCTCAGCTGGTTGAAGTCAAAGCTGAGACTGACAAGGTCACGGTAGAGGGTCTGGATGGACTCCACCTGCTGGTTGGTGTCAGTTGTGGTGTCAGTTGTGGTGTCAGTTGCTTCGGTGGCTCGTGCCTGCATGGGGCTGGTGAACGGCACGCAGAACATGAGGGTTCCTGCAAGGAGGATAAGCAGGAGCAGGTTTTTTTGATCAGGCATGGGCTTTTTTAAGATGTATGTTACGGCCAAAAATTCGATTGGCCAGTTGTCGTACCGGGGCAGTGGAGTCAGAGACAAAGAAACGATTTTTCGCAGGCTGATGGCCGATCTTTTCCTGGAGATCCGGCCTGCTGTCGAGAAACGATTTCAGATGCAGGGCAACCTCCACCGAGGAGTCAATCAACTGTACCCGCTTACCGATACGCGGTTGAATCAGGTTGGAGAGCAGAGGGTAATGGGTGCAGCCCAGTACGAGGGTGTCGATTTGGGCGAGCCGTAACGAGTAGAGGTAGCGGCGCAGGATCATCTTGGTTTCACGCTTATTGAGCCATCCCTCCTCGATGAGGGGAACCAGCAGCGGGCAGGCCTGGCTCAATACCTCGCAACGAGAGTTGATCTCTCTGATACGCTCTTCATAGATGTTGCTGCGCACGGTGGCTCTGGTGCCGATAATACCGATTCTCCGGTTTTTACTTACAGCTACCGCCCTGCTTGTTGCCGGGGTGATAACGTCAATGATTGGTGTCCGGTACTGGCTGCGCAGGGCATCGGCAGCAGTGGCCGAGGCGGAATTACAGGCTATTACAATAACCTCTGCGCCGTGATTGAGAAGAAACTCCGTATTTCTGCGGGAGTATTCAACTATGGTCTCAGGGCTTTTAGAGCCGTAGGGCGTGTGGGCAAGGTCACCAAAGTAGAGCAGGGGATAGCCGGGACAGAGACGTTCTATGGCTCTGGCCACGGTCATGCCACCAACACCGGAATCAAAAATACCTATCATTTGTATGTTAAGAGTTGTTAGTTATGAGTTGTGAGATATGAGATATGAGTTGTGATAAACTGTGTCCGTACCTGCCAATATTGTAAAAGGTGGCAGGAACACCGCAAAGAATGAGTTACTCAATACTCACTACTCACTACTCATTAATCAAACCTCAAGATAAAGGAAAGTACGTTTAAATGCAAGCGTATCTCGTCTTCAGCGATTACTAAGACAGCTTTCCAAGGTTGACAGGGAGGCTGGACAGGATTATTGTAAATATTTTGATAGGGAAGTGAGTTAGCAAAATTTATGCAATTATAATTATAGTTTTGAGGATAGAAAATGCCAGTATATGAGTATGAGTGTCCAGCCTGCGAAAAGGTGTTGGAGGTGCAGCAGCGGATGAGTGATGAACCTCTGTCAAGCTGTCCAGACTGTGGGGGAGCGGTCAAGAAATTGCTCTCCATGAGTTCCTTTCAACTCAAGGGAGGAGGTTGGTATTCCGACGGTTACAGCACCAAAGAGGAGACTGCTAAAAAAAGTAATAAGGCCGATGGGGAAGGAAAGAAAACCGGCAAAGAGACAAAGAAAAAGGAGAGTAAAAGTGTCCCGCCCTGCCAGGGAGGGAGCAGCGGCTGTAGTAAATGCCCGGCTGCCGCAGGTGCATGATCAGGCCAGTTGTATAGCTGTTACTTTCAGTCGGATACAGGTTTTGATTGACTTTGCTTTGTTTTCACTGGTACTCTTATTTCCAGTGGAGTATAATTTGCAGTAGAAAATATTAATTTTGGAGAAAAATCATGGCGGTAGCTTGGGCGGCGGCAGAAAAAGCAGTGGACAGTGGTGGTTCATTCTTTGCAAAGGCCGTGAATTTTATTCAATCCACAAATCTTCCTGAACAGATCAAGGATGTTGACGCTGCCGGTCTTTTTTCCAATCCCTGGTTTATCATTCCTTTTGTCGCCATGGTCGGCTACATGTTGTGGAAGCAGCAATTTACAGAGCTGATAGTAGTGACTCTGCTTGTTGTTATCTGGTGGCTGAGTGGAACTGCGTACATGCAGTCCCTGGTGGTCAATGGTGAAGTACAGATTAAGAAGGTTCTGCCAGTTTTAGGAATAGGATCTGCGGCACTTGGTTTTGTCGTCTATCTAATTTTTGGTCGATCCTGAACAGACGAATGTTTTGAGAGTATCCTGACTTATCCGCTATGGAATATCGCGACGCTGTTTTTCTTATCACCAAGGAAGAGTCCTGCCCCATTTATAACAAGGGGGAAGAACTGCTGGTGCATGAAGGGGCCTTAACGGTTGATTTTGAGAAACCTGCCTGCCTGACTCTGGTGAGTAAAATTCAAGAGGCCCTGTCCAAAGATAAGGGGAAGCAGCGTTTTACCCAGCGGACTGTAACAGCAGCGCATACATCATTTATCTGTGACGGTTGCGGCAGTCTCAGCAAAATTACATTTGAGTATAAGCAGGCAAAGGCTTTTTCAACCTTGCAGATGAATATGCTCAGGCTGGCTGAAAAAAAGAAGAAAAAGAAATTTGTCGAAGCCCTGGTCGGTGTCCTTGCTAAGATTGAAGTTTTTGAGCATCTTGAGAAACGGGATCTGTTTGACCTGGCGTTCTTTCTGGAGCCGAAACAGGTGCTTCCCCATAAGGTCTTGGTAAAAGAGGGGGATCGCGGACGGTTTATTTATATCATGTTGCACGGTCACTCAACTGTTTTGAACACCAATAATGAGGTAGTTGAGGAGTTAAAAGCAGGAGATATCTTTGGTGAGATGAGCCTGCTTTCCGGCGAACCGGCAACCGCATCTATTCATACGCAATGCACCTGTAAATTTGTCACCCTCAACGGTAAAGACCTGAAGGTTATATTAAACAAGTTTCCAGTGTTACAGTTGTTCTTCTATCGCCTGCTGGTGAACCGGGCTCAGGTAAATTTACTGAGGGCAGGTAAGATCAGCTCCGGTATGAGTGGAGAACTCATTGATATTAATGCAGTTGAATTGTTCCAGTTAATTAACGCTGGAGGTAAATCCGGTAGAGTTGACTTTAATTTTAGCGATGGTCGCGGTTTTGTCCTCTTTGAGGATGGGGAAATTGTTGATGCGGCCTATAAGGGCATTGAGGGCAAAGAGGCTATTTTTGGCTTGCTTTCCCTGACTAAAGGATCATTTGTCTATAAAACAGGAATTGATGATGTTGACAAGAACGGTGAGGTGGTCGGTGGATTTATGGGTCTGTTGATGGAAGGGCTGCGCCGAATTGATGAGCTGGCGGAAGGTGACTGATGCCTTTTAGGGGCTGCGGCAGTACAGAGAATCTTGTGACTGATCAGTGATGGAATATAAAGATGGTGTCTTTATTATTGTCCGGGAGGATGGTTGTCCCGTTTATAACAAGGGGGAGGAGTTTGTAATCCTTAATTCAACCTTGACGGTTGATTTTGAAAAGCCTGTCTGCCTGATACTGGTTGATCAGATTCAGGAGGCATTGCGGGAAAAGCCAGGGAAGCAGCGTCTCACCCAGCACGGTTTGAAGCGAAGCCGTTTTGAGTGCGGTGGCTGTGGTGAAGAGAACAAAATTATCTTTGAATATAAGCAGGAAAAGGCATTTTCCACCCTGCAGATGAACCTGCTCAGGCTGGCTGAGAAAAAGGAAAAGAAGCGTCATGTGGAGATGCTGGTAGATGTCCTCAGTGAAATGAAGGTCTTTGAGCATCTTGATGAACGTGATCTGCGTGATCTTGCTGCCCTGCTGAAAATCAAGAAATTCCTTCCCCATAAGGTCTTGATTAAGGAAGGGGAACGTGGACGTTATATATACATCACGCTGTCTGGTACGGTTCGCGTCCTTAAGGGGGAAAAGAAAGAGGTGGTCAACGAGATGACCACGGGTGAAATTTTTGGTGAGATGAGCATGCTCTCCAGCGAACCAGCCGCTGCTTCGGTACACACCCTGTCAGTGGCTGAGTTTGCCACCCTGAACACCAAGGATTTGAAATTTATCTTGGCCAAGTATCCTGTTCTTCAGCTATTTTTTTATCGACTGCTGGTCAATCGGGCTCAGGTAACCCTGCTCCGTTCAGGTAAGATCAGCTCGGGGATGAGTGGTGAGCTTCTTGATATCAACTCTGTTGAGTTGTTCCAGTTGATTAACGCCGGCGGTAAATCCGGCAGGGTTGACCTGAACTTTCCCGAGGGGCGCGGCTCTGTTCTGTTTTATGATGGTGAAATCATTGAGGCCGAGTTCATGGGGATTCTTGACAAGGAGGCGGTCTATGCCATCCTTGCCAAAACCGAAGGATCATTTACCTATAGTACGGGTATCGATGACATGGATAAGGAACTGCCTGTTATTGGTGGATTTATGGGGCTGCTCATGGAAGGGTTGCGTCGTATTGATGAGCTGGAGGAGGCAGGGGGATAACTGAAGCGAATTTTGTCTAAAAACAGAGTGGAATATAATGGAATTTCGTAACGCAGTTTTTGTTGTTACCGAAGAACATGCCTGCCCCATTTATAATGTGGGCGAGGAGATCAATATCCAGGATTCCACCCTGACACTGGAATCGGAAAAACCGCTCTGCCTGATGCTGGTACAGGAACTGCTCAGGACAATGACCACCACCCGATCCTTTGAACGTCGTTTTACCCAGACAGGGATGCAGCGAGCCAAGTTCGAGTGCGGGGGCTGTTCCGGGCTGATTCGATTTGAGTATAAAAAAGAAAAGGCTTTTTCCACCCTGCAGATGAACCTGCTGCAGGTTGCCCGGCAAAGGGCAAAGATGCGCCATGTCGAGGTCTTTTTTGACCTCCTGAAGAACATGGAGATCTTTGAACCCCTGCAGGATAATGATCTGCGTGATCTTTCCGCCATGCTCAAGCTGAAACGGTACGGGGCGCATAAGGTGATTATCCAAGAGGGGGATCGAGGCACCCACCTCTATATTATC
>DAOVTM010000026.1 GCA_030633145.1 Desulfobulbaceae bacterium | reverse complement strand
TATCCTTGAAAAGGCGGGAGAGCATCATACACATATCTTTAACTAACTACAGATTATACTCCATTCTCATTATCTTCAAGCGAAAAAGAGGACAACCTTGGGAATTACCTTTGGCCCATGAAAAAAATATCCCCCTGGATCCAACCTGCCCCTTCCCTGCGCAGCTGTACTGTCTCTACGAATATGAGTCTCCAACCGGAGAGTTCTGCTGTTGCCTGGATATAAGGGCGATGATGGGCAAAACGTCCGCTGGTCTGCAAAGTCCAGCCAGGCGGGTCTATTTTTTCAGAAGAAAACGAAATCTTTTCCGTGGAAAAAACAAACAATCCCTCTGCTGTTGCGGCACCTGCTGCTTCCCTGAACAGCGAAGCAAGTTCACCAAGATAGGTTAAAACATCTGCGGCAATAATCAGGTCATACTGTTGCTTCCTGCTGTGGGCAGTTTTTAAAAATTCGAGAATATCCCCAGCTTCCAGGCGGTTATAAATCTGTTTCTGCCTGGCCTGTTCAATCATCTGTTCCGATAAATCGACCCCAACCAGATGGCTGCAAACGGAGCGAAACGCTCCCCCTGCCAATCCTGTGCCACAGCCAAGGTCAAGACATCTGGAAAACTTTTCTTTGACCGGTTGGTTACTCTCTACCAACTGGTCAAAGCGTGCCTTTAAGAGCTGCGGTGTCTGGTAGCCCAGTTTTTCAGTTAAAGAGGCATCAAAGGTATCACTGTACTGGTCAAAGAGTTCCCGCACATATTCCTGTGGTGGAGCAGCAACATTTTCGCCCTGCAGGGCTGCCAGCATGTACCCGGCTGTGGGATGATCTGGTCTGAGTTCCTGCAGTCGGGTATAGTATTTTTTCGCCTGGGGAAAATCACCCTGTTTGTGCATGAGGAAAGCAAGATTATCCAAGGCTGAGACATCCTCTGTCAGCTCCAGAACCTGTTTATAGAGGGCAACGGCCTGATCCAGGTCATTGTTGTCCCTGAAACAGCAGGCCAGATTATAGAGAAAATCCGGTTCATCCGGCTGCAGCTCCAGAGCCGTTAGATATGCCTCTTCCGCCTCTGCAAAGAGTCCGCACTGTTTTAATGCCAGACCGAGATTAAACCAGCTATCTGCGTCATCTTGACGGATCTCAGCCACCTGGCTGAAGGCAGCCACGGCCTCGGGAAAACGATCAAGTCCATACAGGGCCAGCCCCTGATTATAGATGACCAGATCTGCGTCCGAGTGCTGATCAAGAATCTGTCCATAGAGGAAAACAGCCTGTTCATACTCACCGTCTTCATGGGCCTCAAGTGCCTTGCTATAGATTTTCTGTAAATCAGCCATGAACGCATGGAAACCTATTCAGGTTTCACTTCTCCGGATTCTGACGTTTTCATAACCATTTCCTGTTTCAGCAGACAGCAGGATATACGATGGACAGGAGTGCCGTCTGCACGATACTCAATAGTATCAGGTTGGAGCAGCTTGTTCATGACGCAGCCTTCTGGAATATCCAGCTCAAAAAATCGATCTTCATTCAGGCCGTCACGATGAATAAGCTGATCATCCAACATCTCATAACTGTGAATGGGATAATCTTCACAGAGCGGACATTGATAGACACGGCCATTGGGAAAGATAAAATAATTTTCAGCCACCCGGCCCGCACATTCAAATCGGTCTTTGCAATCAAGAAAGACCTTGGGAAAGGTCACATGGATACCTGCCCGTGCTGACTCACGAGCTACTACCGGGACTACTTCAAGCCATTGCTGCGGATCTACCTGCCACTGATCCCCTTTTTCCGGATCACAGGCTGCTGATTTTCCCCGCAAACCAATACCCTGGATGAAAAAACGTTCCACCCCAAGCTCGGTCAGCAGAGCGGGCATCCGGTGCAGGTGGTCGATATTGAGGGCGGAAACCGTATAGATCAGGCTGGTACGAAACCCCATGCTAACCGCCTTTTTCAGGTTTTCCGTACAGACTGCATACACCCCTTCGCCCCTGATGGGATCATTCACCGCAGGATCCGGCCCATCCAGGCTGAAACTGAGAAAATCCAGCTCTGCCGGACTGACCCGATCAAGGAAGTCATGAAAAAGGTAGCCGTTGGAATCAACCGTTACCGCATAACGCATGGACTTTGCCGCCTTGATGATCTTGGCAAGATCCGGGTGCATGGTGGGCTCACCGCCAAGGAGGATCAGGTTGCTTTTCTGCTCTGGTCGGGCAAAACGTTTCAACCAGCGCAGCACGGTATGGAGCGGCAGTGTGGCAGTTCCGTGCTGGTCAGTGTTAATATAACAATGCTTGCAGGAGAGGTTACAGCCGGTAAGGAGATGAAAAAAAACATTGCGTTCACCCGGCTTAAAGGCAACAGTTCCGGCAACAGTTCCGGCAACAGGTTCAAGGTTTATATTTTTGATTTGCGATTTTTTATTTGCCATTTTTGTTTTTAATTTTCGCTTGAGCTGCTTGTTCTGTTTTCACTCTCCAAGTTTCTCTTTTCACTCTTCAAGTTCATCCACCTGCTGCAAGGTATAATCTGCCAGCAGACTATCCTGCCAGTAGGTATATTGTCTGAAAAACTCCCCAAACAGGAGCAGACTTTGCCGGCGGAGAACCGATGATACCAGCTCAACCTCCATTTCTCTGTACCGGGGTGTAAGCCGTGCAAGCGGCATGGAGGTTCCTCCGCCCATGATGTCCTCATAGCCCCAGACAAATCTGCGAATTCCAGAGAGGAGCATGGTGCTGTAACACATCAGGCAGGGTTCCATGGTAGAGTAGGCTGTAATTCTGGTGCAGTCCACGCCGGGCTGGTCAGCAAGCATCCTACGGAGTGTTACGACCTCGGCATGATCAATTTCATTGGAGCCTGCCCCTTCGCTGTTTTGCCTGTGTCCGTGCGCAATGATCACCTTGTCCAGTACCAACACACAGCCCACGGGAAATTCGCCCTCAGCCAGTGCCAGACGAGCCTGTTTCAGAGCCTCAGCCATGAACTGCTCATGAATCTGTTCTTTTGCTTCATTGTACATAAACAGAACTCTTTGCTGTTGTAAGGTACAGGGTAATAGAAACGGGAATGAAGCAGGGGGTTGTCTTCCCCGTTACTAGAATGGCCGGTAACAGGGAAAACAAGAGAAAAAAAAGAAATGTTTTTTAGAAATCAACCAGCTCAACCTCAAAGACCAGCCATGCATCGGGCGGAATCACTCCACCGGCTCCCTGGGAACCGTAGCCCAGTTTCGGCGGGATAATCAATGTGCGCTTCTCACCCCGTTTCATATTGGCAAGAGCCTGATCCCATCCCTTGATAACCTGACCAACACCCACTTCAAACTTCAGGGGTTTGCCCCGATCATAGGAGCTATCGAATTTCTGGTTATTGGCAAGGAGACGGCCTTCATAATGGGCAGAGATCATGGTTCCTGATCGGGGTGTATCGCCCTCTCCTTCTTTATTTACAACCCAGTAGAGACCTGAGTTGCTGAAATGCGCCTTGGGCCATTTCTTCTTGATCATCTTAATAATGTCATCATGGGCATCATTTCCCACGTTGACGTTGGCCGATTCCTGAGAGGCACTGGCCTGATCAAAAGCTGCCTGGTCGGTGGCAAAGCCTTCTGCTTTCTTGCCTACCCGGATGATCTCTACCTTTTCAAGGGTATCATTCTTGGCAATGGAGTCCACCACGTCCTGCCCTTCGATTACATGACCGAAAATGGTATGCTTTCCGTTTAAGTGCGGAGTGGCAACATGGGTGATGAAAAACTGGGAACCATTTGTTCCAGGGCCGGAATTGGCCATGGCCAGGATACCTGGGTCGGTGAATTTGAGTGAGGAAACAAACTCATCAGCAAACTTATAACCCGGCCCTCCTGTTCCGGTACCCAGCGGACAGCCACCCTGTACCATAAAATCACTGATCACCCTGTGGAACTTGAGACCGTCATAAAAACGGGTTCCTGTGGGCTTGTCTGCGCCGCCAAAGGCCATACTTCCCTCAGTCAGTCCGGCAAAGTTAATCACCGTGAGCGGGGTTTTGTCGTAATAAAGCGCAAGTAAAATATCGCCCTTGCTGGTACTCATCTTTGCGTATAAGCCATCTTTCATTTTCTTTTCCTTTACTTTTTGTGATTCACTGTTTTTATCAGTTGTTGCATGTACTGTTGTTACGGGTTGTCCGGCAAAAACAAACAGCACTGTCAATACGAGTATAATAAGACAGGAAGGTCGTTTATACATTGAAGTCTCCAACGTGATAGTTATTGTTGTGTGTGGAGGGTTGCTTACAATCCATAATCATACTTGTCAAGCAAAACCGGAAATCGTTTTTGCTTTGTTCGCTATTGACTATCTGAAGCAATCCTGTTTTAATAGAATTTTTGCAGATTTTTTGTTTTTTTGATTTGATATTTTGAATGGGTATCCTGAACGATGAAAACAGGGTTCCTGGAACCTGGGGATAAATTGAACAGGCTCATATATGGCATGTATAGCGGGCTGGGAACGATTGTCCATTTTCTGGTTGTTGCGACATTGCCGCTCACGCAACGACTTGTTCCGGGCTGGCATCTCTCTGAACGGCTTGGCAGGTTCCCGGAATTATGTGTTAATACCGGACATCCACTGATCTGGATACACGCAGCATCAGTAGGAGAGGTACAGGCTGCAAAGGTTCTAATTAAAGAACTGGCTGACAGCGGGGCATCTATTTTTCTGACCACCATGACCCGCCAGGGCAGAGAGGTTGCCCGGACGCAGTTGCCTGAAAGCGTGTGTTGCTCCCTGGTTCCTCTGGATACGCCTCAGGCGGTAGGTTGCGCATTACAAGTTGTTTGTCCAGATATTTTTATCTGTCTGGAAACCGAACTGTGGCCGGTAATGCTGACCCGAACCCGTCAGGCTGGCATTCCCATGTTGCTGCTCAACGGACGGATGTCGGAACGATCCGCTCAAGGGTACAGGCGAATTCACAGTTTCATGGCGGAACTGCTCAGCGGGTTTACGACAGTAGCGGTTATCGGAGAACTGGACAGGGAACGGTATTCCAGCTTAGGTGTTGCCTCAAAGCGAATTCAGGTCTGCGGCAACATAAAGTATAATAACAGTCGTACCAGGCAACAGGTGGATGAGGTTCGGAAAAAATATCGTGAAGCCTTACACCTGAGCAATAAAACGGTTTTTATCTGCGGCTCCACCCGAAGCGGAGAAGAAGAACTCCTGCTGCCGGTTTTTCAACGGCTCAGGCATGAAACGGCAACAGTGTGGATTATCGCCCCCCGCCATTTAAAGCGGCTGAACGAGGTACAAGGAATACTTGACAGAGCTGGACTGGAATTTGACCTCATGTCCAACTGCCGGAATGGACAGCGTACCAACGACATTGTAATAGTGGATTCATTGGGTCTGCTTGCCGACCTGTACAGTGTGGGGGATTATAACTTCTGTGGAGGCAGCCTGATGAATAAGGGCGGTCATAATATCATGGAATCAATACATTGCCGCAGGCCTGTTTTTTTTGGCCCGGCCATGAAGGATTTTCAGGATGCTGTGGATCTGGTACTGTCTGCCAGAGCCGGATTTCAGGTCAAAGATAATCATGACCTTGCGGATACGATCATGGAGCTTCACCGCAACCCGGATACATATCAGCAGACCTGTCAAGCGGCGGCTGTCCTTGCGCAATCCCTGACAGGAGCGGGTGAGCGTCAGGCTGAGTTCGTTCAACAGATCATGGCAAAAACTAAATCCTGACTGGACAAGAAAAAGATTATTAAATAATTAACCTGGACTTGTAAAGATAAGCATGAAAGCAAAAATCGCACTCGAAGACGGCACTATCCTGACCGGTCGTTCCTTTACCGGCGCAGGGGAAGCAGTGGGAGAAATCGTTTTTAATACCAGTATGAGCGGTTACCAGGAGGTACTCACCGATCCTTCCTATACCGGACAGCTGGTTACCATGACCTATCCGCTGATCGGTAATTACGGCATCAACGATGAGGACATGGAATCTGCGGCCATCCATCCCCGCGCCTTCCTGATGCGTGAATACCAGGCAGTTCCCAGCAACTTCCGTTCAACCTCCACCCTGGCTGATTTTCTCAAGAAGTTTGCAGTGCTGGGCATTGAGGGGATCGACACCCGGATGCTGACCCGGATTATCCGTAACCAGGGTGCGATGAAGGCTGTGATCTCCACTGAAGATCTTGATGATGACTCCCTGATTGCCAGGGCAAGGCAATGGCCGGGTCTGGTTGGCCGGGACATGGTGGCCAGGGTAACCACCCAGAACTACTATGGCTGGACAGAAAACAGGCCGCTGCCTGGAGCGGGTTTTCCGGATCAGGCAAACAAAAAATTCAAGGTCGTGGCCTTTGACTTCGGGATTAAATACAACCAGCTGCGCATCCTCAGCGACAAGGGATGCAGTGTCCAGGTGGTACCGGCCACCACCAGTAGTGAAGAGGTGCTGGCTCTGAACCCGGACGGCATCTTCCTCTCCAACGGACCAGGTGATCCGGCGGGGGTCGATGGAGTGGTGGAAAATATCCGTTCCCTCCTGGGCAAAAAGCCTATTTTCGGCATCTGCCTCGGCCACCAGATCCTTGGACTGGCTTATGGCGGCTCAACCTATAAACTAAAATTCGGACACAGAGGCGGCAATCAGCCGGTCAAGGATATAGCAACCGGCAAGATTGAGATCACCTCCCAGAACCACGGCTTCTGCGTTGACCCGGACAGCCTGCCCGACACAGTGGAGACGACCCATATCAACCTCAACGACAACAGCCTGGAAGGGATGCGTCATACAGAGTTTCCCGCCTTTTCCGTGCAGTATCATCCGGAACATGCACCAGGTCCCCATGATGCCATGTATCTTTTTGATCGGTTTATTGATCTGATGTCAACGCACAGCTAAGATTCCTCATAATTTTGCAGTGTATTTCAATGACCTTAAACAGTATTTGTCTTTTTAACCTTTAGCAATGTCAAGATGACAGATTTTGACATTGATAGAGGATTCGATAGCAGTAAGATAGAACATACAGTAATAGATAGTTATGTAAAAAAAGCAGTTGCGGGGTTGGAGATTCGTTCCAGCGCATTTCTTATCGAAAAATATGAAAAAGAAATGAATCACAGAACCGAAACCCACCTTAAAAAGGCTCTAAATATAAAAGAAAAGATATTGTCAGGCTATATTGATATTTTAGAACATCCCAAGAAAAAACGTTTTATTACAATATTAAACAGTATCACAGAGGATACAATACATGCTGTCAATTTCAGACGACCAAGCTGGCATGCGACAGAGAGGTTAACTGAATTATCCTTACTCTTTAAAGAATTAAAAGAAAATATTCTTGTCATTCAAAAAAGAAATTATCTGAGCATCACCCCCAAAGTAGAAGACCTGAAGGTTGTCTATCATTGGGCGGAAAAGTTTGATGTTCCCCATTATTATATTCAAGTTTTCTTTGATAAATCATACGGCATCTCTTTTCACAGTATTCTGAAATTACTTGCAGACCCGGAAAAAGAGAATGAACACTTTGAAATCAGCAAGGACATAAAAAATCAAAATAAAACCACTATTAAAATTAATACCCGTAAAACAACACAAATTGGTATCCTCTTTAAATTTAATGGTAATCTTGGATAGCCTCGTACCCATGCTCCAGCGTGGGTACGCAAGCTGGACGCTCCAGGTAAGCGAGCCTGCGAGACTCCGTCTGTCCTGATCAACCGCTGGAGCGGTAATTAAGGTTCCCACGCAGGAGCGTGGGAACCAGTGGTGTAAGCAAAGTACCATAAATTATAAAGAGGATACACAAATTGCTTATAAAATTATTGAACCAGAACATACCAGTGTCCGAAGAGAAATGGGGCGAGGAAGGTTACTTTTTTATGTTTCCTTCAAAGAGGGGACGGCATATCTGGATATTGATAATCTAAAATCACTTTTGAAAATCAACGATTTTTAAAATGACCGCAGAAAAAAAATATTCAAAAGAAGTCAGTCTCGCTCACCGTAAAGAATTTGCGCAATTCTTTACTCCTGCTGAAATAGCTGAAATCATGGTTGACTGGTTGCTGGGGAAAAAACGATACAGAGTAAGGACATAACTCCTGCTGTTAAATGGCGAACATATTACACCAGACAGAAAAGCAAGAAGTATAAAAACCTGATACAGTTTAACTCTGTTGCCAAGGTTGTTCGCGGGATAGCCACTGGAGCAAATGAATATTTTGTTTTTAATGCTGAAAAGGCAAAAAAACACCAGGTTAAACAGGACTATTTACTTCCGTGCATTACCAAGTCAAAAGATGTTATCCTGCCTTTTTTTACACAGGAGGACTTTGAGGTACTCAACAAGAAAAATGCAAACATTTATCTTTTAAATACCGGAAAATACCTTGATCCAGAGGATAAAAATATTAAGAAATATATCAACCTGGGAGTTCAATCAGAGATCAACAAGAGATATTTAACCTCCAAAAGAAACCCTTGGCATATTCTTGAAAAAAGACCTCCTTCACCTATATGGGTTGGTGTTTTTAACAGAAACGGTTTAAAATTTATTCGCAACGAAGCCGGTACCAGTAATCTAACTACTTTTCATTGCGTTTATTTAGTTCAAAGCCTGTTCCATAACATTGATATAGATCTATTGTTTTCTTATCTATTAACAGATGTGGCAAAACAGATATTTGATGACAACCGGCGTGATTACGGGGATGGTTTGAAAAAATTTGAACCTAATGATTTAAACAATGCCTTAATGCTCGACCTTTCACGATTACAAGAAGAAAAGAAACAATCAATTTTAAATTTATATTTCAAATACCGCATGACTGTACTTGATAATAATGAAGAATCTTCCCTTGTAAATGAAATAAATGATATTTTTGTAAATGAATATGCTATTTAAAAAATATAAAAAAACAATCTGATCTCTTCAATCCTATACCTAACCATTTTACCCTAACCATCTTACACATAAACGTCTATCATGCCAAAACGCACAGACATACATAAAATACTCATCATCGGCTCCGGGCCGATCATCATCAGTCAGGCCTGTGAGTTTGATTACTCTGGGGCCCAGGCAGTCAAGGCTCTGAAAGAAGAAGGATACGAGGTGGTACTGATCAATTCCAACCCAGCCACCATTATGACCGATCCGGGCCTGGCCGACCGCACCTATATCGAGCCGATCACCCCTGAATGCGTTATCAAGGTCATTGAACGGGAGAGACCCGATGCCCTGCTGCCCACCCTGGGCGGTCAGACCGCACTCAATACCGCCATCAAGGTCGCAGAAACCGGTATCCTGGACAAGTACAAGGTGGAGATGCTGGCCGCTGATATTGCGGTCATTAAAAAGGCTGAGGGACGGGAGGAGTTCCGCGATGCCATGAATGCCATCGGACTCAACGTACCCAGGTCATTTATTGTCCATACCCTTGAGGATGCCATGATAGCTGGCGATGACATCGGCTTCCCGGTTATTGTCCGCCCCAGCTTTACCCTGGGTGGCACCGGCGGCGGGGTGGCCTATAACCGCCAGGAACTGCGGACAATGTGTACAGCGGGACTGGATCTCTCCATGAACACCGAGGTCATGCTTGAACGCAGCCTGCTGGGTTGGAAAGAGTATGAGCTGGAGGTAATGCGCGATAAAAACGACAACGTGGTCATTATCTGCTCCATTGAAAATATGGATGCCATGGGGGTTCATACTGGTGATTCCATCACCGTGGCTCCGCAGCAGACCCTGTCCGACGTGGAGTACCAGGACATGCGGGATGCGGCCATTGCCATTATCCGGGAAATAGGGGTGGAAACTGGCGGTTCCAATGTCCAGTTCGCAGTCAACCCGGAAGACGGAGAGATGATGATCATCGAAATGAACCCCAGGGTTTCCCGCTCCTCGGCCCTGGCCTCCAAGGCCACTGGCTTTCCCATTGCCAAGATTGCGGCCAAGCTGGCCGTGGGCTATACCCTGGATGAAATAAAAAACGATATCACCCGTGAGACCTACGCCTCTTTTGAGCCGACCATTGACTACTGCGTGGTGAAAATCCCCCGCTGGACCTTTGAAAAATTTCCCGAGACCGAAGATGTCCTCTCCACTGCCATGAAATCCGTGGGCGAGACCATGGCCATTGGCCGCACCTTTAAGGAAGCCTTTCAAAAGGGGATGCGTTCCCTGGAGACCGGTCGAGCCGGGTTTGGCTTTGACGGCAAAGAGGCAATGGACGACCTGCACCAGGATGACCTGGAAATGGGCCTGACCAAACCCAACTCAAAACGGGTATGTTATCTCTTTGAGGCCATGCGCCGTGGGATGTCGATAGAGCGGATGTATGAACTCTCTAAAATCGACCCCTGGTACCTGGTCAACCTGCAACAGATTGTTGACATGGGTACCCGTATTCAGGAGGCTGGTTTTGCCGGATTTGCAGCAGACAAGGACTTCCTCTTTGAGGTAAAACAGTATGGTTTTTCAGATGTACAACTGGCCCAGCTGACCGGTACCTCCCCAGACGATATCAGCAAGCTGCGCAAAGATCATTCCATTCAGCCGGTATATAAGCTGGTCGATACCTGTGCGGCAGAGTTTGAGTCCTATACCCCCTACTACTACTCCTGCTATGACCAGGAAAACGAGTCTCACCCCTCTGACAAGAAAAAGATTATCATCCTGGGCGGTGGTCCCAACCGGATCGGTCAGGGAATCGAGTTTGATTACTGCTGCGTCCATGCCTCCTTTGCCCTGGCTGAGATCGGGGTGGAGTCGATCATGGTCAACTCCAACCCGGAAACCGTTTCCACAGACTACGACACCTCGGATCGGCTCTACTTTGAGCCCCTTACCCACGAGGATGTGTTGGCCATTATTGAACGGGAACAGCCGGACGGAGTCATTGTTCAGTTTGGCGGCCAGACACCGCTTAACCTGGCAGGTTCGCTTAATCAGGCTGGGGTTCCCATCATCGGCACGCCGCCCGATGCCATAGATCGAGCCGAAGACCGCAAGCGTTTTCAGCAATTTTTACAAAAACTGGGTTTACGCCAGCCAGAGAACGGTACCGTCCATACCCTGGAAGAGGCTTTGAAAACAACAGATCGAATCGGCTATCCAGTGGTCATGCGACCATCCTACGTCCTGGGCGGTCGGGATATGCGCATTGTCTATAACGAGCAGGGAATCCGTGACTTCATGGCTCTGCCCACCATTGCCGGGGACGAACATCCGGTGTTGGTGGACAAATTCCTCAAAGATGCCATCGAGGTTGATGTGGATGCAGTCTGCGACGGTACGATGACTGTACTGGGCGGCATCATGGAACATATTGAGGAGGCGGGAATCCACTCTGGTGACTCGGCCTGTGTTCTGCCCCCCCATACCCTGTCTCCAGCCATGATCGAGGAAATCAGCCAGGCGACCAGAGCCATGGCGCAGGAACTGGGCGTAATCGGACTGATGAATGTCCAGTATGCGGTCAAAGGCGAAGATCTCTATATCCTGGAGGTCAACCCCCGTGCCTCCCGCACGGTTCCCTTTGTCTCCAAGGCAACCGGGGTTCCCCTGGCCAAGATTGCCACCAAGGTGATGATGGGAGTCAGTCTGCAGGAATTGGACTTTACCAAAGAGGTCTCCATAAACCACTGGGCTGTGAAAGAGGCGGTCTTCCCCTTTGACCGTTTTGAAAATGTCGATACTCTGCTGGGACCGGAGATGAAATCCACCGGCGAGGTCATGGGCATTGACGACAACCTGGGCATGGCCCTTGCCAAGGCGCAACTGGCAGCAGGACAGGTCATGCCCGCCTCTGGAACCGTGTTTATCAGTGTCCGCCATAATGACAAGGACAACGTGGTGCCGGTGGCAGCCTCCCTTGCCAAACAGGGATTTTCCCTGCTGGCAACAGCCGGCACTGCCGACAAGCTGGCAGAGCACGGGGTAAGCTGTGAACGGGTCAACAAAATATCCCAGGGACGACCACATATCCTGGATAAACTGAAAGACGGCCAGGTGCAGTGGATTATCAACACCTCGTCCGGCACTCGCACCACCGAGGATTCCTACCTCATCCGCCGGGCAGCCCTGGATTATCACATTCCCTATACCACTACAATTACCGGAGCCGCATCCATGGCTCTGGCTATTACCGCTTTGTCCCAACAGCAACTGGCAGTTAAAACCGTACAGGAATTTTCATCGGCTATTGACTGATTGGTCAAGAGGTCATATTGTACTGAAAAACATTCATTTTGATCAATTATAACCCTTCCGCCTTAGTTTTAACCAGTGTAACTATTTTAACGGTGCGCAGAGCGCACCCTACAGGCAGGGTTCGGCAGGATGCGCTGTACGCACCATTAAAAAGAGATTTACAGGAGATTGTTGTTGAATACCTTTTATAAGAATCTAAGCATGTGGCTGGTCATCGGTCTTACCGCCATCATGCTGATTAACATGTTTAATACAACGCCCCAGACCACCCGAACCGCACCCATGACCTACAGTGAATTCTGGGCCAGTGTTGAGTCTGGTGCCATCCGGCAGGTCACCATCCAGGGAGACAAGGTACTAGGTTCCAGCCAGGACGGTCATTCTTTTGTCGCCATAACCCCTGATGATACCGAGCTGATCCCCATGCTGCGCAAATCAGGCGTGGATATTACCGTCAAAGAGGCGGACAAGGAATCGCTCTGGATGTCGATCTTCATCTCCTGGTTCCCCATGCTGCTCCTGATCGGGGTGTGGGTTTTCTTCATGCGCCAGATGCAGATGGGCGGCGGCAAGGGTGGAGCCATGGGATTTGGCAAGACACGGGCCAAGCTGCAGGAGGAAGGCGAGGTCAAGGTAACCTTTAAGGATGTTGCCGGAATTGACGAGGCCAAGGAAGAGCTTGAGGAGATAATAGATTTTCTCCGTGAGCCGGAAAAATTCACCAAACTGGGCGGTCGTATTCCCAAGGGTGTTCTGCTGGCCGGTTCACCAGGTACAGGTAAGACCCTGCTGGCCAAGGCCATTGCCGGTGAGGCAGAGGTTCCTTTTTTCACCATCTCCGGTTCCGATTTTGTCGAAATGTTTGTCGGGGTCGGTGCCTCCCGGGTGCGTGACCTCTTTACCCAGGGCAAGAAAAACGCCCCCTGCATCATCTTTATTGATGAGATCGACGCAGTGGGCCGCCATCGCGGTGCAGGGCTGGGCGGCGGACATGACGAGCGTGAACAGACCCTGAACCAGTTGCTGGTGGAGATGGATGGTTTTGAGGGCAATGACGGAGTAATCATAATTGCCGCCACCAACCGTCCTGATATCCTTGATCCGGCCTTGCTGCGGCCCGGTCGTTTTGACCGCCAGGTGGTAGTGCCGATACCCGATGTCAAGGGCCGCCAGATGATTCTGGAGATTTATGCGGACAAGGTCAAGATGAAAAAAGGGACTGATATGGGGATCATTGCCCGAGGCACTCCCGGATTTTCCGGTGCGGATCTGGAGAACCTGATCAACGAGGCCGCCCTGATGGCTGCCCGCCAGGAGGCAAAAGAGATCAATATGGATCTCCTGGAAAAGGCCAAGGACAAGATCATGATGGGTGCTGAGCGCAGGTCGATGATAATCACCGATGATGAAAAGGAGATCACCGCCTATCACGAGGCAGGTCATGCCATTGTAGCACGACTGCTGCCCGGTACTGATCCCATCCACAAGGTGACCATTATCCCGCGCGGCAGGGCCTTGGGTCTGACCATGCAGCTGCCCACGGAAGAGAAATACACCCATTCCAAAAAATTCCTGCTCAACAATATCGCCATTCTCTTTGGCGGAAGGGCTGCGGAAAAGGTCGTCTTTGACGAGATCACCACCGGGGCAGGTAATGATATAGAGCGCGCCAGTGAGCTGGCACGCAAGATGGTCTGTGAATGGGGTATGAGTGATGAGCTTGGCCCCCTGGCCTACGGTAAAAAGGAAGAACAGATCTTCCTGGGTCGGGAGATTTCCCAGCACCGGGATTACAGCGAGGATACAGCCCGCAGAATCGATGCCGCAGTCAAGGATATCGTCCTGGATGCCAATGACAGGGTAACTGAAATGCTCCAGGAAAATATTGATATCCTGCGTGCGGTGGCTGATGAACTGCTGGAAAAAGAGACCATCATGCTTGAGGATATTGACCGGATTATTGAAAACCTGGAACAGGGCAGGGATCCCGGCGAACCGCTGGAAAAAAGTAAGAAAAAAGAGAGCAGTAAACCTGCTGCCAAACCTGCGGATGCGGAACCTGTAGAATCCCAACAGGATGAAGAGGCGGAGTCAGAAACTGGTGATAAAAAAGAAACGATTGCCGACACAAATAAGACATCTGAGGAAGCGGAGCAGGAAAGCGAGGCTGTTGAGTCCTAGGTTTTTTACACACATCACCAATGGTACAATTCAGGCACAGATGGCAATCTGTGCCTTTTTTGTATCCTTCTTAAAATATATGGATAGAGCCAACTTACCTGATATACCCCTGCTCTTCCAGAAAGAGAAAAATCTCCTGCACCGCCTCTGCCGGGGTCATCTTGCTGGTATCAATGATGATTTCAGGGTTAGCGGGCGGCACATAAGGATCTGAGATACCGGTCACCCCCTTGACCAGTCCGGCTCGGGCTTTAGCATATAACCCCTTGCGGTCGCGCTGTTCACAGACCTTGAGAGGGGTGGCAACATGGACTTCAATATAGCCGCCATAGCGGGAGATAAGATCCCGGTTCTCCTGCCTGGACTCCTCATAAGGTGCAATGGGGGCACAGAGAGCAATACCGCCGTTCTTGGTGATCTCACCGGCAACAAAACCGATCCGGGTAACATTGAGATTGCGGTGTTCTTTGGAAAAGGTCAGTTCCGAGGAGAGATTATGGCGCACAATATCACCATCCAGCAGGGTGACCGGACGGTCACGCATCTCCATGAAGCGAACCATCAGCACCTTGGCAATGGTCGATTTGCCGGAACCGGACAACCCGGTCAGAAAGACAGTAAACCCCTGTCTGGAACGAGGCGGGAAGGAGCGGCGCAGTTCGGTAACCACATCGGGAAAGGAAAACCAGTCCGGGATCTCAAGCCCCCATTCCAGCTTACGTTTCAACTCGCTGGAGGTGATATTTTTTACCTTGCCAGCAGCAGCCTCATCTAAAAATACATATTGTCCCCGATCCCGATCATAGCCCATGGGTCGTTCCGGCACCATCTCGATACCGGTTTCTTCGGCCAGGGATGATACCAGTTGTTGGGCTGCGCTGCGCGGATAGAACAACCTATCCTCACCGGCAAAGGGGTCGCCATGGTCAGCAGCTACCATAAAGTGACTGCAGCCATAATTCTTGTGCATCACTGCATGCCAGAGTGCCTCCCTAGGTCCTGCGTATCGTTCCGCCAGCGGGGTAATGCCCAGCTGGATCATGTTGCGGGGGAAATGTTTGACAAACTCCTCATAACAGTTGACATGGGTATAATGATCCATGTTGCCGGGGTGCTTGAGTCCAACCACTGGCTGGAGAAAGATGGATGCCCCCACCTCCCTGGCAGCGGCAAGCACCATCTCCCGATGGGCGCAGTGGAGGTATTCACGGGTATGAAATCCCAGCACCTTGCGCCAGCCATACTGGATAAAACGGCGGTTGGTATCAGACGGGGTCAGGCGCAGCTCACGAAAATCGTAATGGATGGGCAGGGTCACCCCTTCCAGGGAACCGCCGATATACCAGCTTCCCTTTCCACAAAAGAGTGCTTTTACTCCAGGATGGGCCTCGGGATCATCGCTGCCAAAGACCGCCCTGCCCTCCTCCTTTAGATCCGGCTGCCAGATATCACCCACAGTGAGGATGGCCAGCAGAAACCCCTCTTCATCGTTGAGGGCGATTCGTTCTCCGGACGTGAGTGAGGCGGCAAATGATTCCTTGACATCAAGACAGATGGGAATGGGCCAGATTGAGCCGTCGGCCAGACGCATATCCGCACATACGGCCTGATAATCAGCCTGGTTCATAAACCCGGACAGGGGGTAAAAGGCCCGGTTCAGGAGCGATTCCAGATCATATAACTGGTGCCGGTTTAAATCCAGCGATGGCAATTTCACGGCCTCAATACGCAACTGTTCAGCCCTGCGAAAATGGACGATGAGACTTTCGGAATATTCTGTGCTAGCAGCAGGAATGGGGGTGTTCATTTCTTTTTCTCTTTATCGGTTATGGCTCCAGCTACCCCCAGATACTCCCAGATAAAGGTGGTTCTCTTTCCCGGCAGGTCAATGGAATGGCTGGAGACCACCGCACAATTCTTTACCAGGACAGCATTGTCTTTGCCATTTTTTAATTGGCTGCGCTCCAGGATAGCCTGATCGCCTTCCCAGCTCAATTCCGCCTTGATACCAGGGGTATGGGTGCGCACCTCAAAAGTCCAGATATCAGTTTTTTCCGGATCAGTGGGTACAGGACGAAAATCAGAACTGTAATCCTTTATCTTTGTGGGCCACTCTGGGTGAGGAAAGACAATGGAAAGATATCGGTCTCCCATGGGCGATGGAGGCGGAGCCATTTCCGGGAGGTCATGACTGTCTTTCCCTGCTTCCCATCCGCAATACGACCAATGACATTGCCCCGGTCTATCCTGCCG
>DAOVTM010000163.1 GCA_030633145.1 Desulfobulbaceae bacterium | reverse complement strand
GGATATCAAACGGGTTGTAAACACTTTCACCACAAAAATTATAGCCATTGTACCACTCCCGCACCCTTCCCATAACAATAATTTTCTGCCCGGATGTCAAAAAAAGATTGTATGCCAATGGGAAGTTTTTTCATTTTTTTTATCTTTTTATTTTTCCGTTTCCCTCGTTCTCTGGTTCCTGCGTCGGGTTACGGGCTGTCGCCCTAACACGACCTACACGGGTATGAAGCAAATCTGCCAGAAGAACAACTGTTTCAATTCACCATAAATTGTAAAGAAGATACGATAAGTTCATAGTAAAATTTGCATAGCTATAGCATTTTAAGGAAATGAAAAAGAGATCAAGTCAACCGTTGGCTTAGATGCCTGGGGATAATGGATGACAAACCATGTTTGCTCAAATTCACAACATAAATCTATGAACGACCAATCCATCAATTACGCTAAAATGCTTCGCATTTCCCGATAAAAGTTCAAGATTATGTTCCAGTGCGGTTGCACCAATTAACGCATCGGCAAGCTGCATAGAGTGACTGTGAAAATAGGCTCTCACCAAACCAACCGCTCTGTTCGATATGTTGTGTTGTATTGCCAGTCTCCTGACATTCATGTTTTTCAGGGTTTGATCAATACAGTCGGCTTCCCGCTTGTTCATCGCTCCCTGAATCAGCTCCATATAGGTTACGTCGGAGATTAATACCCTGTCAAGGGAATCAAGATACTCTATTGCCTGCTCCCTCCCTCGACTGACCCATATCAACACATCCGTATCGACCAGCATCAGAAGCGTGGTTTACGTAATTGCCGTACATATTCGGCAGGATCTGCCATATTGTCCCTATCTTTCCACATGCCGAACATGGGTACGTTTCTCCAGCTCTTGCTACTTTGTTCCATTGACTTTTCCTCGGGTCGGGATTCAGCTTCAATGGTAATTCGATAGGTGGAAGACAAAATATCTTTAAGGGATTTTGTCCATTCAGCAGGAAGATCCCGCCTGTGAACATGTTCCAATATCATTTTTTCCATTCAATTTTTCTCCAGATGCAATAGCGACATTTCAATAGCCTATGTTAGTACTATACCATGATTGATTGTTGATTACTATCTCTGGAAAAAATAATCAGGCTTAAAAAACCGCAGCCGATTAGCATTGGTAACCACGGTCACCGAAGACAGAGCCATGGCAGCCGAGGCAAACATGGGCGGCAGGAGCCAGCCGGTCAGAGGGAAAAACAGCCCTGCGGCAAAGGGAATACCTACCATGTTGTATATAAAGGCTCCCACAAGATTTTGTTTGATGTTGCGGATGGTGGCCTGGGAGATACCAATGGCAACCGAAACATGGGCCAGGGAGTCACCGGCCAGGGTGATATCAGCGTTGTCAATGGCAACATCAGTGCCTGAGCCAATGGCAAAACCGGTGTCTGCCTGGGCCAGGGCCGGGGCATCGTTGACCCCATCTCCGACCATCCCGACCTTGTGTCCCTTTGCCTGCAATCTACGGATCACCTCCAGTTTTTCTTCGGGCAGCACTTCGGCATGTACCTCTTCAATACCCAATTCCGCAGCCACGGCTTCGGCGGTGGCTCGGTTATCGCCGGTACACATCACCAGGCTGACTCCATTTTTTTGCAGAGCCTTCACTGCCCGAGCCGAGTCTTCCCGTACCGGATCACGGAGGATCAACAGCCCCAGCACCTGCTGCTCATCTCCCAGCCAGATCGGTGTTGTCCCCTGTCCAGCCTTACCATCCGCAAGTTCTTTTAAATCCATGGGTAGAATCAGAGAATTTTCCGTCAGATAATGATGGTTGCCGAGAAAACAACGCTGTCCGTCAACTATACCTTCTACTCCTCTGCCCGCTTTGGCGAAAAAATCAGTCATAGCGGAAAGCTCAAGCCTTTCTTGCTCTGCGGTTTTTAAAACCGCCTCGGCCAGGGGATGCTCGGAACCGGTTTCCAGGGATGCAGCAGTCTGGAGGACATGGGATTTATCGATCCCGTCTGCCGGATAAATTTCCGTAACCACCGGCTGACCCATGGTCAGGGTACCGGTCTTATCCACCACCAAATGGGTCAGGGTGGAGGCGGTTTGCAGACCATCGGGGTTGCGGATTAACACGTTCAGGTCGGCTGCCCGGCTGGTACCCACCATGATGGCGATGGGGGTGGCAAGTCCCAGGGCACAGGGGCAGGCAATGACCAGCACCGAAATGGCAGTGGTCAGGGCATAAGCCAGACGTGAATCCGGGGCAACAAGATACCAGATTACGAAGGTGAGAATAGAAATGCAGATAACGATGGGTACAAACACTGATGCTACCCGGTCTGCCAGTCTGCCAATGGGCGGCTTACCCATCTGTGCCTTTTTTACCATCTTGATGATTCGGGCCAGGGTGGTGTCCTCGCCCCTACTGGTCACCTTGAAAGCAAAAGAACCGGTCTTGTTGATAGTGCCGCCGGTTATCTGGTCGGGCATGGATTTTCGCACCGGCAGGGGTTCGCCGGTGAGCATGGACTCATCCACGGTGGTGGATCCGTCAACTATCTCACCGTCAATGGGGATATTTTCGCCCGGTCGCACCTGGAGAATATCGCCCAGTCGCAGCAGGGATACCGGCACCTCGATCTCAGTCATCTTACGCCTGAGCATGGCCGTCCTGGCCCGCAGCCCGATCAGGGAGCTGATGGCCTCGCTGGTGGTTCGTTTGGCACTGGTTTCCAGGGCGTGACCAAACTGAAGAAAGGCGAGGATCAGAACCGAGGCATCAAGATAGAGACGGCTCTCCTGGCCAGGAATAAAATCTGGTTTGACAATGATGATGAGTGATGCCAGCCAGGCCGCACCGGTTCCCAGTGCCACCAGGGTATCCATATTGGAACTGCGGTATCTGGCCTGTTTCCATGCTGTAATGTAATAATTTCTGCCGCTGAAATACATCACTCCGAGACAGAGCAGGGCCAGCAGGAACCAGAACACCTGGTTTTCGACCAGAGGGGGGAAGAGTCCCGACATCTCGCCAGCCATGATGCCGAATCCCAGCACAGCGGCGACAATGGCTCGTTGCCAGGATCGGCGTATTTCCAGCCGACTCTCTTCGATCTGTGCAAGATGAGGGTCAATATACAGTTCTTCAATTGTTCCATTGATACCCTCATCCCCAAGGAGAAGCACCAGATCTGCCGGATGGAGGCTGCTGGTTACCTGTAAGCGATTATCCAGCGGTTGACAGCGGCTGTCTGGATCGTTGGTATGAATGATCGCTTCAACCTGGGCAAGATCAGTCTGCGAATCTGCAAAAGAGAGGAAAAAAGTGTCTGTTTGCTCTCTTTCTTCGTTTTCCTTTAAAGCAGCGTCATAGCCGTGTTCTCTGACCGCTGCCACCACTTCCTTTGAATCTCCGCCCCTGACTGCTGCCATCTTTTCCAGCAGGTTGACAGAGGCAGACTCCACCCCATCCACTGCAAGGATGGCCTTTTCCACATTGGCAACGCAGGACGCACAGGTCATATTGGTTACCTTCAACAGGTAGCCCGGTTCATCGGGTTGGAGTGCAAGTTGACTTTCTGTCTCAGAGGGGGATGATGTATCAGCAGGTTCGTGAGTGGTTTCCGACCGGGCCTCATACCCGGCTTTGTTGATCGCCGCAATCACCTTTGCCGGGTCACCGCCGTTTACCTCTACCCTGTTACCCTCTAAGTCAACCCTGGCATCAATTACTCCGAATATCTCGCATACAGTTTTATCCACCATGGCTTCACAGTGTTTACAGGTCATGCCGTCAACCTGGAGGACATACACATTATTTTTATCTGTCATGACAATTCCTTATAAACGATTCATCCATTCATCAAAGAGCTGGTAAATATTTCAGAAATAATAACAAGTGCTACAATGTAACTGTAAGCATAAGACAGGATAGAACCAGTAGATTTTTCCGGGATTTCTTGCTACAGTGATCGGTTCGGCCAAATAATCCCATGATATTAACAGAAAATATTAACAGGAAAAAACTGCCTCCAAGAGAAAACAACATGACTTTTCACTGTAAAAACTATGATATAGAAATGATGCCTGCAAGAAGCTCAAGGGAGAATGCGTCCCGGCGAGAAAGGAATGTGTTCTGGAAGGACGGATGGCGGTCAGCGAGGAACTGGCTACAAAGATAACTCAGCGGTGATCATGACAATCCTGAACGAAACCTACACTGGATAACCCACTGGTTCCCATGCTCCTGCGTGGGAACCTTGTTTGCCGCTCCAGCGGCAGTACAGGACAGACGGAGTCTGCCATAAGATTTAAACAGGATACTCTGCATGGATCATCGGCAGCATGGTAGAGGCAATGCACACGTCGAGGTCAAGTGGTAGAATGGTCAACTCTTCCGGTTCCATGGATTCGGACAAAGGGGTAAAGCCCCGAATATCGGCCATGAGTACCACCACCTCAGTCCGCTCACCTCCCATCCGCACCTTATGATCCCCTCTGCTATTTCCCCCCAGGTCATCTGCACGACTGGAATCAAGGCGGATGTTAAATTCACCTCGACCGATCCCCTGTAGCCCCTCACGAATCAAGAGGGTATCCTTCTCTATTTCCCGGCCATAGCGCAGGGCGCCAATATAGGCGACTTCAAGGGCAACTTCGCTATCGATTTCTCCCTGGAAGATATAGCGGAGAATGACCAGTAACATGACCAGAGAAGGTGCCAGGGTAAAGAGGAAAAATCCTTCAACAATTCTACGGCTGATACGTTCTCGAATGATCCCGCCCAGTACCCAGTATCCGCTGAGCAGCTTGAGATGGCTTGAGAACGGTATATCTGGATAACGGAAATAATGGACAGGTAGTAACCCTGCCTGGCCCAGGAAAGGGTTTGGCTGCGGGGAATGAATCGGTACAGCAGCTCCCTGGTTCCGGTCTGAAAGACAATCACCAGCACAAGGTTGATGAGTAGTTCCACCAAGGGCAGGTTGTCAACAAAAGGGCAGACCAGCTTGCTGTAAACAGTAAGAAAAAACAGAGCCACCAGGGTGGCAAGATGGAGTTTCCATCGGGTAAATATGTTTATTTTCATTTGCTCTCGGAAAAAGTAGTCAGTTTTTTCAAGAAGCCTTGAAATCAGATCGAAGAATAGCATATAATAAAGTATCATATAATAATAAACAATATCAACAAAGAGATATTTCATGTCGCATTGTCAACAGCAGTCCCGTATATGAGCATCAAGTGGAAGGTCATCGCATCAGTCATGCTGTTAATTGTCATCATCAGTACTGTTTTCATAGCTGTGTTTATCCAGTTCAGCAACAAGAATATAGAGGCGTATATTGATAACAGGATAGCAAATATAAAGATTATAGCCCAGTCTATTGAAGAGCAGCAGCGAGTTGTCTATCGCAATCGAATAAAGAGTTTTATCAGTTATAAAAACATACAGAGTCGAGAGGAGACCCTCAATGCCTTTGCCCGGCGTGACCGGCAGGAACTCCAGCGGTTGTCACAACCATTTTTTAAGATTCTTCAAGAGGAAAACAGTCATTTTTCCTCATTGGCATGGATAACCCCTGAAAGCAGAAATTTCCTGAGGGTGCATTTTCCATACAAGTTTGATGATGATATCAGTACAATGCGTCCGGATATAGTGAACGCAAATGCGACTCTTACCCCTTCTTATGGCTATATCGTTGCAGGCCAGGGGTTGATTTATACTATTGTCCAGCCGGTGCTGTATGAGGGGAATCATATAGGTCTGGTTCAGTTTGCCATCAAGGGCGATTCTCTGCTTGATGCTGTTTTTGCAGGAATGCACACCCCTGTGGGATTTCTCTTTGATAATGAAAAATTCAGGTTTGCCACCAATACGATTCTGCCTGCAATTTCCGATAATTCAATCACCATCCAGTCTGGACATTTACCGTTATTTAAAAGAATACGCAACCAGGTTGACTGGAGCCTGGACAGGCAGCGGATCTGTCTTGCGGATAAGATCTATGTCATTGTTAAGGTTCTCAACCTCTTAAGCTATGATGACAAGCTGCAGGGGACGCTGATCTCTGTTCTGGATATCACCGAGAGGACGGCTGAGGCTGCAAACAGGGTAACATGGATTGTTGTCTTGAGCGGTCTGTTACTGCTCTGTTCTTTTTTGATCTTGTATTTCAGCCTGGGCAGGTTGGTTCACAAAATTTCTGACCTGAATCAGGCCCTCAATGAGTCCATTGATCATCTTCAGCAACAGGCTGATGAGTTGCAGCAGGAGCAGGATCTGTTCATGGCAGGTCCTGTCATGACCTTTACCTGGGAGAACAGCGAGCAGTTATCTGTGCAACAGGTTTCCGCAAATGTAAGGGATATTCTCGGTTATAAAGAGGAGGAGCTGCTGTCAGGACAGGTCTGTTACGCTGATTTAATCCACCCGGATGACCGGCAATCCGTTGCATCGGCTCTGGCAGAGTGCAAGATCCGAAAGATGTCTTTTGCCCATGATCCGTACCGGCTAATGACCCGTGATCACGGTCTTGTCTGGGTGTTGCAAACCTCGATTCCGGTTCGGAATAGTGATAATGTAATTACCCATTATCGAGGGTATCTGGTTGATATCACCCGAACCATGTTGATGGAGAAAACAATCCAGGTCACCAGGGATCGGCTGGAATTTATAATAGATGGTGCAGGACTGGGTACCTGGGACTGGAATCTCCAGACCGGAGAAGAGACCTTTAATGAGCATTATGCCGCAACCCTTGGATATAGTCTGGCTGAGTTGAGCCGGGAGTTTGCAGACTGGGAAAGTCGGATACATCCTGATGATTACGACAGGGTGATGCAGACCCTAGCAGATCACCTGGAAGGCCGCAGCGAGAGTTGCCTGAGTGAGTATAGACTGCGTCATAAATCAGGGCGATGGATATGGGTGCTTGGCATTGGCAGGATTATTGAACGGGCTGAAAATGAAGCTCCTCAGCGGCTCGCAGGGATTATCTTTGACATAACCGATAGAAAAGAACAGGAGGAACTACGGCTGCAAACCGCCAGGCAGCAGGAGCAGCTCAAACAGTTTGACAGTTTAAGAAACATGGCAGGTGCCATTGCCCATCGTTTCAACAATTCTATCATGGGAGTTCACGGTAACCTTGAGCTGTTACTTCTTCTTTTATCCAGGGGAACAGAGGAGCGGACAAGGGCTGAGCAGGCATTGCAGGCTGCCAAGAGCGCAGGCCAGGTCGGTTCCATGATGCTTACCTATGTGGGACAGCGTCCTCTGACTCTGCACAGAGAGGACCTGGTCGAGGTTGTCAAAACCGTCATAACGGAAAACAGTCCACTGTTCCCGTCTGCTGTTTCGCTCCAATATGGTGCCGGGAACGGCTCGCTCTACTGCTCCATGGACAGCGAGCAGATGAAGGAGGTCATTGGCGGTATTATTGCCAACAGTGTTGAATCGTTTTCTGAAGGAACTGGGGAGATTGAGGTTGACTTTGGAGAGGGTTTTTTCAAGGCCGACTCTTTTCCAATTCCCTTTCATGATATGGACGTGAAAGATGGGGACTATGTGTTCTGCCGCATCAAAGACAGCGGGCATGGTATCAGTCCGGAGAATATCCTGCGCATCTTTGAACCGTTTTTCACCACCCGTTTTATCGGCAGAGGTATTGGGTTAGCTCTGGCAGTGGGTATCTTAAAGGCTCACCATGGCGCACTGACTGTTGAAAGCCACCCGGATCAGGGAACCGTTGTCACGATTTTGTTACCCTCCAAATCTGCACCCAGGCATGAGATCGCTCCACGTCAATCCAGAAAGCCTGAGCAGGAGAGCGATGCGAAAATTTTGCAGGGCAACATCCTCTTCGCCGATGATGACACCATGCTCCTTGAGATGGGAAGAAAAATACTTGAATCGTTCGGCTTAGCGGTTCATACCGCCCGAAACGGACAGGAGGCGGTTGACATAATCAGCAGGCAGGATGTTCATTTTCGTGCGGTTCTGCTGGATGTCTCCATGCCTGACATGAATGGTATTAAGGCCATGGAGGAGATCAGAGCGATTGATCCGGATCTGCCGGTTGTCTTGACCAGTGGCTACGCAAAAGATGACCCGCTTTTTCGAGAGCTGACCATGCAACCGGACGGGTTCCTGGGGAAACCGTTTAAGTTGTTTGAAATACGATCAATAGTTGCCGCACTTCCGGAAAGTATATCCAGACCACACCGGTCGGACTAATGTCATTTTTCAGTCCTCATCATAGAGTTCAGGTATTAACCGTTGTTTCAATACAGAGGATGTCCTTGTCAAGCACTTTCATAGACTAATTCCTGACACTGAAAGATACAAAAAACTCTCCATCTCCCCCAGCTATTTTGACTCAGATTTTTCTATAGTGTGAGCCGTTTCTACCGAAAAATCAGTTTCAAATAGATTGAATTTCAAAAAAGTATCTATCAAACACGCTTGGTAGTCTGATTGTTTCCTTATTTTAATCTTCATCCCCCTGGGTAACACCCTATCAAGAAGGTAAAACATCGAGCCTCGGCGCCCACGCAACCAAATGTCTGAGCAACACGACCCG
>DAOVTM010000461.1 GCA_030633145.1 Desulfobulbaceae bacterium | reverse complement strand
TACCATGTTATGGAACAGCTTGATCAGAACCAGACCAGGGCAGCAGAGGTACTTGGCATTGCCCGTTCAACCCTGGTGCGCAAGTTGAAACATTTCAGAAAACCAGAAAGCCAGAAACCAGAAAGCCAGAAAATAGAGGGGTACCAGTTATGAATATGGAAACAGCCACCACAGGAAGCGAGAGAATCAGGGACATTGTCGTTTCCCTGGGAATGGAAATTTCAGATTCAATTATAGCCTCCCTGGAAGACGCTATAGCGGACTGCCGCCGGGAAGATTTGGAGCAGGCGGCACAGATCGAGCCCATTTTCATGGGGTTGGAAGCGGTGAGCAGGCATGTTGCTGCCCTGCGCATTAATTCTGATCCGGCAGCCTTTGGATTGCTTCACTCGCTGCTGGACACTTACGATCTGGTGCGTAATGAGACTGAGAAGCAGGGGCGCAAGGCATCGTTTGAGGCTCTGCAACAGGTTCTGGACTGGCAGCATAACTACATGGTGGAAAACCAGGGAAAGAAATTTGCAGTGCAGGCTATAGTTCCCTCTGAGGAAGAAATTGTGCTGCCGGAGAGGGGTGGCCTGGATGCACGGGTCATAATGGCAGCCATTGAGCAGGAAATTGAGAAGACCGGCAAGATGGCTCTGGAAGAGGCAGAGGCACTGCAGGAGTGTGTGCAGGAGAACAGTTTTTCTTTTCGTTTTTCTGATAATATTGACGACTTGCAGCTGACCTTTCAGGAGGAACTGCGCAAACTCCGCAGCGACCTGGGGCTTGCTTCCTCTGCTATTTAGCCTATCCTGCCATGACACGTATCCGCGCCCGACGCAAGAAGAGAACCCCCTTTCAATTTGTTGCCACCTGCGGTGCCGGGCTTGAGAGCCTGGTGCAGGAGGAAATACGCTCCTTTGGCGGCAAAGAACCGGTAACCACACCTGGTGCGGTCAGCTGGCAGGCGGTGAGCTTGGAATCCGCTTACCGTGCCTGCCTCTGGTCCCGCTTTGCCTCGCGAATCCTGGTTGAGTTGTCCAGCTTTGAGGCTAGAGACCCGGAAGACCTGTACCGGGAGGCGGCAAAGATTGACTGGTCAAAACATTTCAGTGGTGACGCTACTTTTGCCGTCTCTTGCACCTTGGTCAAGGCGGAACTGACCCACTCCCATTACGCCTCTCTCAAGACTAAAGATGCCATAGTTGACCAGTTCCGCAAGCGAACCGGGCAGCGTCCTGATGTTGATGTCCGTCAACCGGGTATCCGCATAAATCTCCATGTGGACGGTACTGCAGCCACCCTTGCTCTGGATCTCTCCGGTGAGAGTCTCCATCGACGCGGCTACCGGGCAAGTGCAGGTACCGCACCCCTCAAGGAAAGCCTGGCTGCTGCCATTGCTCATCTCTCCGGTGTGAGAAAAAATATGGATTCAGACTGTTGTCTGCTCGATCCCATGTGCGGTTCTGGTACCCTGCTCATTGAGGCGGCCATGATAGTGGGGGATTCGGCACCCGGCCTGCTGCGCAAAAAATTTGGCTTCATATACTGGCATCACCATAACCAGAAGATGTGGGACGGACTGGTGAACGAGGCTCTGGCACGGGAAGATCAGCTCACCGAGGAGTCCTGGCCAATCATTATTGGCTATGATGCGGATCCCGGAGTGGTTGCCGGAGCGCGAAAAAACATTCTCAATGCCGGTCTGGCTGATCGAATCACGGTAAAACAGCGGCAGCTTGCCAGGTTGCAGCCTCCTGCGGCCAAAGGATACATGTTTACCAACCCCCCCTATGGTGAACGACTCTCTGAAAAGGAGGCTGTCAAGTATCTGTACCGCTGTCTGGGGCGGATCTTTCGGGCGGGTTTTTCCGGCTGGCAGCTGGGTTTTTTTACGTCCCATCCGGATCTGGCAGATATGCTGCGAGTTTCCTGGCAGGAACGGTACCGGCTCTATAATGGGCCGATCAAATGCCGTTTACTGGTCACCAGTGGCGTAGAAGCACAGAGTCCTCAGCCGCCGCACCAGTGGGAGCTGGCAGAGACCAACCCGGAACTTCCGGCAGAGGACTTCAGTAACCGTCTTCGCAAAAACTGTCAGACCCTGCTCCCTTGGGCCAGGGAAAAGAACATCACCTGTTTTCGAGTCTATGATGCGGATTTGCCTGATTTCAATATAGCCATTGATCTCTATGAGCAGTGGATACACGTTTCCGAGTATGCCCCCTCGGCCACTGTTGATGCAGAGCGGGCCAGGGAGCGATTCAGCCAGGCTCTGGCGGTGATCCGCCATATCCTTTCCATACCTCATTCCATGCTCTTTATCAAGTCCAGGCAGAAACAGCGGGATAAAAAACAGTATCAGAAACGTGCTGCTGCCGATGAGACCATGGGTAAGTTGTACGAGGTACATGAGGGGGAGTGTCGTTTTCTGGTCAACTTTACCGATCATGTGGATACCGGTCTCTTTCTCGATCATCGCAAGACCAGGGTCATGCTGGGCAGGATTGCCCAGGGACGAACTTTTCTTAATCTGTTCGGTTACACCGGTTCAGCCACGGTTCATGCGGCCATGGGCGGTGCCACCTCCACCACTACTGTTGATCTGTCCGAGAAATCTCTTATCCGTGCCCAGGCAAATCTCTCTTTAAGCGGGCATGGCGGCCCTTTGCACCGTTTTGAGGTTGCTGACTGCATGACCTGGCTGAAAAAGAGCCGTGATCGGTTCGGGGTGATTTATGTTGATCCGCCCACCTTTGCCAATGGCCGCCATAAAAACCTGGACTTTGATGTGCAGCAAGACCACCCCGAGTTGCTTCGTCTTGCCTTGCGTCACCTTTCCAGAGACGGGATTCTGATCTTTTCCACTAACACTCGTACCTTT
>DAOVTM010000351.1 GCA_030633145.1 Desulfobulbaceae bacterium | reverse complement strand
TTCGAGTGGTTGCTTAAAAAAACGGGTGGTTTACCGCTCCCCCGTAAACGCAAAAGAGGGGACGCTCCTAACCCGTTGATTATACAAACTGTTGCGGCTTAAGTTGGTAGCCGAAAAGCCTGACACTATAGTTAATATATTGACTATTACTTCCTTGCGGATATACTACAGTCATGATACCCAATCTTCTTACACCTGTTGACGCTCAGGGGTTACTGGCTCGACACTTCAAGGAACTGCGATTAACCGCTGGGTTCAAACGATCGACACTGGCGACTCGATCCGGTGTCACCGAGTCCTCTTTGAAACGGTTTGAAACCAGTGGTGAGGTCTCGTTAAAAAACCTGCTCCGCCTTGCCCATGCCCTGGGACGGCTCCAGGAGTTTGAGCCGATTTTTCAAGTAGATGAGGCTGACAGTCTGGAAGAATTAAAGACATCAGCAAAAAAGAAAATCCCGCAGCGGGGGAGGTATTGATCCCCGTTCAGTCTCGGTTCTGGACATGTAACTTTACCTGGGAACCAGGAGAAAAATCAATAATTGCATGAACTCGATCTATTGTGTAGTATGGGAAATATTCATGGTAAGGTAAAAATAAATAATCATAAATTATCCATCGTGTCTGAAAAAAAACCAACAGCCATATCATCCAGAACCAGCAACTTTGAAGTCTGCCCTGGTTGTGACCTGCTGATAACGAAAATACAGCCCAAACCAGGCCACACTGCCGCCTGTCCGCGTTGTTCCCGTCGTCTGCACCGGGAACACCCCAACACGGTGCAGCGTTCTCTGGCTCTGTCTGCTACAGGTATGCTCCTCTTTCTCCCAGCCAACCTGTATCCGCTCCTCTCCTTTAATGTCATGGGAACCAAGGCGGAAAGTTCCCTCTTTCACGCCACCTTGAGTATGTTTGCTCAAGGGGAGAACCTGGTTGGATTCATAGTCCTGTTGACCGGTTTTATCTTCCCCATGTTGACCCTTTCCCTGCTGTTCTGGGTAAGTGCAGGCCTGTTCATGGGCTGGAAGGCTCGCTGGATGACCGATTTCATGCGCTGGTATCAGCACTTGACCGAATGGTCCATGAATGATGTCTATCTTATCGGGGTCTTTATCACCATTATCAAAATGAGCCACATGGCAACGATTCATTTTGATGTGGGATTTTTTTGTTTTCTCGGTCTGGTGCTTGTAACCATCTCCTCCCAGGCATCCGTGGACAAGTCGTTCTTCTGGCAGGAGATGAGCGGTGACAGGGAGGAAGAAGATACAGGGGAAGCATTTACTGTTTCAATCCATGCCAAGACCGGGCAGGAGGGCGGGCTGGTACTCTGTCATACCTGCCATAAAGCCATGTTGAGTACTGAGCTTGCCCGTGAATCCCACCCCCACTGTCCCCGCTGTGGTGAGGCAATACACCCGCGCAAAAATGGTAGTATCAGCCGATCATGGGCTCTGGTCGTCACTGCTGCCATTTTGACCGTACCCGCCAATCTTCTGCCCATCATGGAGGTGGAGTATTTTGGTCAGCCGGATGCCTCCACCATCCTGGACGGGATCATTTATTTTTTCCAGGAGGGTTCGTATGGCATTGGGGCGGTGATTCTTACTGCCTCGATACTGGTGCCGGTCTTCAAGATTACCGGCATGGCTCTGATCCTGACCTCTATCCATTTTCGCTGGCAGTCCTGGCTCAAACATAAAACTCTGATGTTCCGGTTTATTGAATTTGTCGGCCGCTGGTCTATGTTGGATATCTTTGTCATTGCCCTGCTCTGCGCCCTGGTGCAGTTTGGCTATTTATCGACTATTAATACGGCACCTGCTGCCTTTTACTTCACCCTGGTGGTACTTTGTACCATGTTTGCGGCTATCAGCTTTGATTCCCGGCTAATCTGGGATGAATGAACCTTTGACATTTAATCAGTAAAAAAGGAATATACAATGCAAAGCCCAGTAGTAAAAAAACGAGTAGCCATCTCCCCTATCTGGTTCCTGCCGGTGCTGGCATTCTTCATCGGTGGCTGGCTGCTCTATACCAGCTATCAGGATGCCGGCATTGATATCAGTATTCATTTTACAACTGCAGAGGGGATTACAGCAGGGAAAACCAAGGTCATGTACAAGGGGATTCCGGTGGGAACCGTTACCCATGTGGGCGTGGATCCGGAACTGAACGGAGTTGTCGTAGATGTGGAAATGGACAAGAAGACCAGGAACGCCCTGGTTGAGGACACGGTCTTCTGGCTGGTCAAGCCGGAGATTTCAGCGGGTCGGATTACTGGCCTGGATACCCTGGTCAGTGGTTCATACATTGGAGTCCGCAAGGGTAACTCCACTATTGCGCAAAGAGAGTACATCGGCCTGCTTCAGCCGCCGGCCACCGCCTCGGACGTGCCGGGTCTGCACCTCAGCCTGGTGGCAGACAAACTCTACTCCCTGCAGCGGGGCGCACATATTTACAACCGGAATCTTAAGATAGGGATGGTGGAAAATTATCAGCTGGCTGAAAGCGGTAAGATCATGGTTGATATCTTTATCAAGCCTGAGTTCAGTCACCTGATCCGCAAGGATACCCGCTTTTGGAACGCCAGCGGCCTGACCGTGAGCGGTGACCTGCAAAGCGGAATGAGTGTTCAGATGGAGTCGGTGGCCTCGTTGATCTATGGCGGCATTGCCTGTGCCACCCCACCATCCATCACAGACAGTCCACCCGCAGAAAACGGTCAGACCTTTCATCTCTATGAGGGGAGTGAGGCTGCCCGTTTCGGTATTCCCATGACCCTGCAGCTTGCCAGCGGCGAGGGGATTTCCCCTGGTCACACCAAGGTCATGTATCGGGGATTAAAGGCGGGCGTGGTACGTTCCGTGGACATCAATGACGACCCCTTGCACACGGTCACCGCAACTATCCTCATTGACCCCAGGGCGGAACAGATCCTCCGGCAAACTACAAGATTTTATGTCATGCGACCCGAGGCATCTTTGTCCGCAGGGCTAAAGAACATCAATACCCTTGTTTCCGGGGCCTATATTACCTTTCTGATTGGCGACGGCCCGTACCAGGATCACTTTGTTATCGAAACCGAGACTATGCCCAAGACCCATCTGCGCTCGGGAATAGAGATCAAACTACAGGTGGATGAGGTCTCCAAGGTGAGTGCAGGCGCACCGGTACTCTTCGACAAGATGAAGGTTGGAGAGGTACTCTCTTTCCAGCTCACCGGCAAAACAGCAAGGAAGCAGCAGGTCGAATGTGTTGTCCTGATCTATGACGAGTATGCTGGCCTGCTCAATGAGACCAGCAGGTTTTACAACAGTTCGGGTATTTCCATTGATGCCTCCCTGCAGGGACTCTCTGTGCAGATGGAGTCCCTGGAAGCGATCATTGCCGGTGGGATTGCCTTTTATACTCCCTATAAGGGCAAGCCGGTGCAAGAGGGGCAGGTCTTTCCTCTCTACAACAGCAGAGAGGACGCACTCAAGGCCAATTATCTGTACCTGACGCTCTCTTTTTCCAGTGGTCGGAGTATTAGTGATAAGACTAAAATCAAGTACCAGGGAGTTGAGATCGGCAACCTGACCAGCCTCCGCTATGATGCGGACAGGGATCGGGTGATTGCCAGGGCCAGAGTTGAGAGAAAGATGGCTACCATGTTTCGTAAATCCACGAGAATGTGGCTGGTCAAGGCTGAAATTGCCCTGTCAGGAGTGGAAAACATTGATACCCTGCTGGGAGGAGCGTATATCACCCTGGATCAGGGTAAGGGCGACCGGAGTACCAAATTCAGGGTTATGGATTCTCCCCCCAGTGTGACTGGGCCATTCCCTGGTCTCAATCTGGTGTTGGAGACACCTCATCTTGCCTCGCTCAAACCGGGAAGACCGGTCTATTATCGCCAGATCAAGGTTGGCAGGGTCACTGGAGTGGAACTCGGCCCCACGGCCCAAAACGTGTGGGTACATATCAATGTTGAGAAGCGATACAGCCCCATTGTCCATCGCGGCAGCCGCTTCTGGAATGCGGGCGGGGTGGATGTAATTGCCGGTCTCTTTTCCGGGGTATCGGTCAAGACCGAATCCCTTGAGGCCCTGATGGCTGGCGGGGTTGCCATATCAACCCCGGAGGGCAAGGCCATGGGTTCTGTCGCACATAACGGCGACCATTTTATTCTGGCGGAGCGACCTCAGAAGGAGTGGCTGGAGTGGTCTCCCCAGATCAGGTTATCCAAGACTGTGCAGGCTGACGGGAGCGGTGAGAAGAAGAAAAAATGAGGATTGGCAAAGGTAGTATTCCACTGATTTAGTGTCAGGAGCAAGGGTTGCCCTGGACGAGTAGCGGACTTTTCCCCTAAGAAAAAGCCATAGAACAAGAGAAACAAAGCCGCTCGCAGCAGCCAGCCAGCCGATAAAGTTGATCTTGTCCTGCCAGGGTATTGATACCGCACCCATTGCCATGGCTCCGAACATGAAATAGGAAAAGATCATCAGGGAGGACGCTGTACCGGCATCCCTGTCCACCTGCTCAAGTGCCAGATTGTTAGAGGGTGGTCTGCTCAGGCCGAGAGAAAAGGTGAT
>DAOVTM010000438.1 GCA_030633145.1 Desulfobulbaceae bacterium | reverse complement strand
CATAGCCTGCAAGACAGCGGTCACAGTCTAGCTCCACCCCGGTTCGCAGACTCCCCTGCACTGCAACCCGCTGGTCACCCTGCCGATTTAAAGCAAGAGATGCCTCAACCGGTGCAGACCGCTTTAATCCGGTCTCTTCGATCCATTCATCAGCGGAAATCTGGTAGCGATTGCCAGCCTTGGATATATCTGTAAATGCAACAATCATTTTCAATGACAGCCTGCCTATTCCTTACAGCCGCACTGAGTTACGGCAAAAAAACATTAACCATACACAAAAAAAACAACTCCTGCCAAGAAAAAAAGACAAATGCCCTGTTTGCCGCCATAAAAAAAGTATAACCGCAGAGGGTTCAGTGCGTCATCTGCGGATTACTTGCTGTTTTTCCTGTTTTTCTTTTTCTTCAATGCCTTGCGCCCGGCAACCAACCGTTTTTCCGCCTGTTTGATGAGGATATCGTGTACCGACACTGCACCGTTTTTGAGCCTCGAACGGTTCTGTAGATAGGTTCCATCGGACTGCATCTCCCAGCTGTTCCGTTTATTTTCCAGCTGGAGATCAAGGATCTCCCGCAGCAGTTTCTGCAGCCTGGAGGAAATAATCGGGGTACAGACCTCAACCCTGCTTTCAAGATTTCGCTTCATCAGGTCAGCAGAGCCGATAAAGTACTCCTCCTGTCCGTTATTCTTAAAATAAAAGACACGGGTATGTTCCAGAAAACGTCCCACCAGGGAAACCACCCGGACATTCTCGGACAACCCCTTAATTCCAGGTCGCAGACGGCAGGTGTCCCGGACAATGAGATCCACATGCACCCCTGCCTGGGAGGCTCTGTACAACGCCTCCACAATGTCCCGGTCTTCCAGGGCATTAGTTTTGAGCTGAATCAGACCGGGGTTTTTCGCACTGTGCAGTTCGATTTCCCGCTTGATTCTGTCCAGCAGCCCTCGTTTCAGCAGCTTGGGCGAGGGCAGCAGCCGCTGGTATTTGCGGATTGGGGTATAACCGGTGGTCAGATAGTTAAAGAGTTCGGTCAGATCCGCGCCTATGTCCGGATCACAGGTGAGCAGACCAAGGTCGCAGTAGCCCCGGGCCGTACCGGCATGGTAGTTGCCGGTGCCGATATGGGCATAACGGCGCAGTCCATCATAATCGTCCCGGATAACAAAAATCAACTTGGAATGGGTCTTTAAGCCGATCACCCCGTAGGTGACATGGATACCTGCCTCTTCCAGATACTTGGCCCAGTTCATATTGGCTGACTCGTCAAAACGGGCCTTCAACTCAACCACCACGGTCACCTGCTTGCCGTTCTGAGCCGCATCAACCAGGTGGGGAATGATCCGTGAGCGTTTTGCAGTACGATAGAGGGTCATCTTGATGGCCAGCACCTTGGGATCATGGCTGGCCTCAAAGAGAAAACGCTCCACCGAGGTGTCAAAGGACTCGTAGGGATGCTGGAGGAGCATATCGCCATACTCTCTGATGACGTGGAAAATACAGGGGTTCTCATTGAGCATGTCCGCATTTTCCACCGGGTGATGGGGCGGGAAATGAAGATCAGGCCGGTCAATGGAGGAGATCTGAAAGAAGTCCCGCCCGGCAATCACCCCCTCAACTTTTACTACATCCTTGTCACCATCAATCTCCAGCTCAGCGGCCAGCATCCCCCAATGGGACGGTTCCATCTCTTTGCCCACTTCCAGGCGGACTATATCGGCAAACTTGCGATCCCTGAGTGCGGTTTCAATCATCTGACGCAGGTCATCAATGCCATCGGCAGATCGGTCAGTGATGGCATTTCTGGTCACCCGGAACCGCTCACAGCTTTCAATGATCATCTCTGGAAAAAGTCGATCCAGGTTGTTCTGGACCAATTCTTCAATGGGAATAAACAGATCCCGTCTGCCGATACGGATAAAACGGGGCAGTCTGGCGGTCACCGGGATCTTGATGCGGTTAAAGTAGGTGTGGTCGTTGTCGGGATAACGGACAACCACCAGCAGGTTGATGGCCAGGTTGGAGATAAAGGGAAAGGGATGAGCCGGATCCATGCCTTGAGGGGTGAGGAGGGGATAGACCCGGTCGAGAAAAAAGGTGTCGGCCTGTTTTTTCTGAGCCTGGGTCAGCTCTGTATAGGAGGTGATCCGAATCCTTTCCTTTGCCAACAGTCTGGTAAGCTCCAGCTCCAACTGCCGCTGCCGATCCAATATATTCTGCACCACCAGATGGCAGGCATCAATCTGTTCCTGAGGCAGCCGTCCGTCCACGGACAACTTTTTCACTCCAGCCCCTATCTGCTGCTTGAGCCCGCCAATCCGTTTCATGAAGAACTCATCCAGATTGGAGTGAACCACGGCCAGAAAGAAGAGCCTTTCCAACAAGGGATTGCGGTCATCCGCCGCTTCACTGAGTACCCGTTTATTGAACTCCAGCCAGGTCAGCTCCCGGTTCAGATACAGATCCGAGGACTTGAGATCAAAAGTTAATGCTGATTTTTTTTCCGCCGCAGACTGCGGTTCAGAGGAACCTGCTTCTTCATTCGTATTCACTGCACACCTCTACTCCGATTGTTGTTCATGCCTGTACAAGGACTCATCAAGGGGTCATAGGGATAATTATAGCAGAAATTCTCAAAAGACACAAAAAAAACTGTGGTTTCGCAAATCAAGACTGGTTTGTCAGAAGGAAGAGGGAGAATTAAGAAAGTATCAATCTGAGATAACGGGGAAATCCGGAACCGAATCCGGGATAATAGTAGTCGGCTTTTGCCTGCCCTCTGTGAGCTGTTTGACCCGCTTGGTAACATAGAGATCCAACTCCTTAATGGTCACCACCCGGTCTTTGTCATAATCCGCCTGCAACCCTTTCTTACCTCCGCCCAACCCTTCAAGTAATGCCTTGGTAAAGGCTCCGTGACCCCATTCCGGTCGTTCAAAAGAATAGGACGCACCTGTGGCCGCAGTCATGATAACCTGGCCTGAACCGGCCTCCATCAGCTCTTTGACCGCCTGGGTAATGGAATTTGTCCCCAAGGCTCTACGCCCCTGGCCCAGAATGGCACCTGAATGACAGGTGTCGGCCAGAAGGAGGACTTTAGAGGGAAGATAACTGATAATATCCCTGAAATCACGCCAGTTGACAGCTGAACGCCGCAACTGTTTCGGGTTGGTATCGTGGCTGAGAAAATAATAATTTCCTTTTTCATTCAATCCGTGACCGGCAATAAAAATCACTGCCACATCCCGCTGGGTGGTCTCCTTCTCCAGCCAGTCCAACCCGTCAAGAACGTCATTTTTTGTGGCCTGCTCATT
>DAOVTM010000094.1 GCA_030633145.1 Desulfobulbaceae bacterium | reverse complement strand
GAGAGAAATTCTTTTCGTGTTAAGGTCATTTTGTTTGTTACTTGAAAAATAGTTGCAGTGCAAGGTGTTTTCCCGGCTCACTTCTTCATAAGATTACTGCCGCTTAGCCAGCACCATGCCCAGGGTTTCCGCAATCCTTTCCATGACAAAGGGTTTAGGAATACGCCCCTTGAAACCGTACTCTTTAAAGTTTGCCATGACCGGATCAGTACTATACCCGCTGGAGAAAAGAATGGGGTCAGATCTTGCAAAGCTACTTTTCTTATATTTCAAGACCTAAGCCCTTCTTTTTACAGGTATCAGTACAGGTTGTCAAGGCTAGTGATTTTCTTGTTCCTGATCAGCTAAATCCAATTCGATTTAATCCCTTTCGATTTAAAAAAATAGGTATCCTTGTTAAATTTTATTGAGATCAGGTAGCCGTAGCCGTAGGGTGGAAAAGCGTAACAGCGAAGCGGTGTCTGCATCCCACCATTGCAACTATCGGCGGGATGCGCCTACGGCTTTCGGAGTCTCGTACCTCGCTTACCTCCCACCCTGCCAAGTTGGGTTGCCCGGCCAGCCATACAATTTTAAAGAGGATACAAAAATAGTTTGTTTAGGTTCTTGACAATTTGTGGATAACAAATATATACTCAAAATTGCTTATTTCATTCCCGATCCTGTCAAAAAACACCGAAAAATAATATGCTTGGTCGAAATATCGATTTTATCACCGGCTATAATCAAATTGATAAACTTCCCGATGATATCCATACCTGTGACCTGAAAGAACTCTTTCCCTTTGCGACCCGGCCGACACGGGGTTTTGCACTCTGCGGCGAAAACGCAGCTGTTGATTCCAGCGATACGCTTTCTGACGACCTGATTCGGCATGCGTACGAGTTTCGCACCGACCAGACCCATTATATCGCTCTGTTGAGCCGCCGTGGTCTTTTTCTCCTTTATCGTCTGGAAGAAAATAAACTTCCCATACGAATTGATTGCCGATCCATAGCACCTCCAGATCAAATAAACAACGATGACATGCCGGAACGGGGTCTGCGGGTACAATCCGCCCAGATCCAATACAGCAGAGATGAGGAATTGACCAGCCTTACTCTTTTCCTTGAAGAACATACTGTTACTATACAAATTTTTCCCCCTACCGATCCTGATGCACAGGAAACCGTCATCACGATGCCCGGTCCGGGCAGACCGGGCGGGAAAATTCGCTTAAACGGTTTTGAGGATTACCGAACCACCTTATGGGGTCTGGCCGGAGACAACAGGCAGCCGCCGGGGGTACGCGTGGACTTTAAAGGCGGCTCCGTGATTGTACCCTGCGAGATACCGCCGGAATTTGCTGAACTGAGTCCTGCTCTCGTCAACTTTAGACAATACCTTGCTCTAACATCAACACCATGGAAACTGCGTATCCTCGCCTGTGAACCAGAAGCGGGAAAGGAAGCCGGGACTATCCGCACCCGTGAACTTGATCCTGTTTCCCTGCCTAATGCAATCACCGCCCTCTGTTTTGCACCACTGCCGGATGACGGGCTTATGCTTATGGTGGCCTGTGAAGACTATTATTTACGTCCCTACATTCTGGACAGTAATGAACAGTGGCAGTCACAACGCAAGATTCGTTTTCCCGACTATATCCAGGAAATTCTTTATCTGGAAGAATCAACAGATTTGGGACCAACCGTGGCAGTGGTGACCAATAATGGCTGTCTGTTCATCGGCAAGGTACTTGCCCGGCACCGGCAATACCACGATTGTTTTCTTGAACGCCTTGATCGGGATTGGCTTGCCCGGCTCCGGCAAACCTCTGCCGAGTCGGAAATGAATGAATACATCCGAATCTGGGCCGCAACGGAACAAGCATTTACCTCACCCCAGCTTATTCAGGATTTTGAGCTGACGGAAAAAAACTTCCCCTATCTCCTCCACCGGCTTGCCCGAACCCCCAGATCTGGAAAAATACCCGGTACCGAGGCAATTGCCGCTCTTTTGCAACAAACCCTTGAATATGGCAGAGCAAACTGGAACAGGGGGCTGGAAATATTTTACCCCAGGCTGTATGAACTCTACGCTGACCGGAATCCAGAGCTATTCAATCCCAATAAGTGGATGGCCGATGATCCTGTCAGTGTCCTCACCCGTGATTTCGTTGCCCGTTCCTCTGGATATCACACCCCCTTGACCCTACTCCAGGGGGAAGGGCCGGTTCTTGACTGCTGCCTGCTTGAGACTGCCGAAGACAGCCAGCCCATGCTTGTCCGCCTGGGCAATCATATCCTTTCCCTTTTTCAACTGCTCAACCCGCCCCCTTGTTCTGAAGTTCAATCGCGACACATCAACCATCCTGAGGAGGTTCGTTTCACAAGGGTAGCCGCCCTCAAGGAGAATCTCTTTGTCGGTACCATCAACCATGGTCTCCTTAGTGTTGATCTAGAAGAAGGCAGTTTTTCCCTTGTGGAAATCCCAGAGCTGAAATTCTGCTCCGTTGATGCCCTGCGGGTTCACCTTGACCAGCTCATCGTCACGGCTCATTCCCCCCAGGGGGAAAGTCTTATTCTTAAGCTGGCCTGGTCACGCGGGTGGGATAAACCGCCAACAATACACAACCTGTGCGATGATGACCGACAGGATGCGGAAAAATCTATTCATTCGACTATTCCGAGTCTCTGTCTCTCCCATGGGGAGCAAAACCACGAACCACTGATCTGGTGTCTGCAGACAGGGAGGTGGAATGTCCTTGACGTGGGTAAACAATGTACGGAAATCGTCAGCCTCAAACGTTCTTTAACCAGTATAGTAACGATCCCCGATCCATCAACAACCGTTGACCCTGAAAACAAAAATCCTCCGGCATCACTGCTTCTGATTGGCGGCATACACGGTGATATCTGGTGTTTCAGTGCCAGTGGTCATCTGCGCTGGTATTATCAGACCAACAGTCGTATCGTCGAGATCATTGCCGGACCTGGAAAAGAACAGCTTACAGTGGTGACCCTGGACGGTAAGATTTTGACCCTGAACACGCAGGGAAAATATGAACAGCACCTGATCCTTGATCGCCGTATAAGTAGCTGTGCTAAAGATTTTATTGACCTGGACACTGTGCCGTATCTTCTTGTTGGTGCCGTGGACGGTGCGCTCCTGCTTCTGCGGCATTGCAATGCAACAGAGGTGCCAGACATAAATCTGCCTCATGATTTTGTTGCTGCCAGCCGGAAATTATTAACGCCCGAATTCATAAGACAATATCCCCAGCGATCAGCCACACAGCTTGACCATCTTTGTGGCTCCAACTCCCCGGACTGCGATTATCATCGTCTTGCCAGCCTGTTGGATAGTCTGCTTAGCTCTGATGTAAAAAAATTCGCTCAGATTGAGTTTCTTCGCCTTTTCATGCGCTCCCAGGGGCATAAACTCCTTGGTCATGGAGATGCCAGTATGGTCGGGCAAGAGGAATGTGTGGCCTTGCTGCAGAAACGTTTTCATGATTTTCCGGTCATTGCCCGGATTGAACTCTTGAGTCAACTCTGTCATGCCGAAGAAGATACCTGTGTCTTGGAAGGTCAAAAGGTACCGAAGGTACCGGAATGGATATACCCGAGAATGCCCCAGGCAAGCTCCTCAGCGCAGAAACTGCGGCTTGAGCTGCTCTATTTCCGTGAATTTTTGCAAATTATTGTCTGCCGCTATGACCAGTGGCATTCACGAGACAAGGCGGAAAAAGATAATCCCTGGCATCCCGCCCTGCAAAAGGTCTTGACCCTGTTTTTTACTTTTTATCAAGATTCTCAAAAGAATATTTTTCCGCGCTGGTTTGAACGTATGTTTGTGGCCGTCATGGCTCGTGGCATTGGCCTGCGCCGCTATGCCGTGATCAGCACGGCAGATAAGCTGTTCATGCTTCTGGGCAGCACCAACTACGGTAGGGCAAAGAAACTTTTTCAGAGGTATGGACGCTGGTTCCTCCCCCCAAATGGCCTGGAACTCTGGGAAGCCCTTGACCGTTTTATTGCCGGGGAAAGTAATTTTAGGGAATTCCTCACGTTGTACAGAAAAAATCTCCCAGATCTGCCGGAAAATGAAAAACGACTCCGTCTCTATATTCGTTTAATTCTCCCCCGGCCAAGCCAAAAACAATCAAGGATAGAATCCGGGAAATGGGAAGAATTTTACCATCAACTCTATACCTTTTGCGATCAGCCCCCGTTTATCAAAGAGGTATTGAAAAAAATACAGGAGAGCATGCGTGAACTTAACAAAGAGCATGTTCCGTCCCAGCGATACACTCTTCTTATTCGTTTACATGATAGCTTACAGGCGGCCATTCGTGAAAGCGAGCCAAAGGGACACTGGCAGATCCTTGGCAATCGAATCATTGCTGCCTGGTTGATATGGCTTGACAGAGAAAAAAAAGTGTTAGCACCGGAAAATCCAGCGGAACGGATTGATGTCCTGGTACCCCAGAGTGTCAAAATGCTGCCTGGTGGAACGGATTTGCGGATCAGAATCATCAACACAGGCGTAAAGTCACTTGTTGAGCAAATCAGCATCACCTGTTCCTGCCCATTGATTCAAGATGAGCAAAAACATACTGAATCCCTTGACGGCCTGGAAGTGAACGCTTCCAAAGATTTTATCCTGAGTCTGCGGGAGCCGGATAAAAAGCAGGGAACGTATTTAATAGAATGGCAGATTCAGGTGGGGGGGCAATTTTCGATCTTTGGCAGCCGGGAATTCGAGGTCGTCAACCTGCTCACCAAAGAGGCGGCTCAGCGGGAAAAAATGCTCAGCCTCACCCGTAGCCTGATGCGTGGACACCATGCCGATGGTGACTGGAGGGTCAAGCGTCTGTTTGTCTTTCTCCGCACTGATATTAAGGTGATGACCGAGGAGGAAATTATCCCTTATTTGACCAGAATACACGAAGAGGTCAGCGGAAGCCGTCAGGGGATCAGGTTTTTTCATCCCGAGGGCTGGAACAGGGGAAGTGATGTTGATGATATTGCCTGTATTCCCTACCATGCGGAAAAATGGCTGGAACAGATAAAACGGAGCAGTGCAACGCTTGCCTTTGGCGAGCGGGAGATATTCATCTTCAAGGAGGGCATGGATATCAATGTACATCAAAATATCAATCTGATGCGGAACCAGGACAGAACCGCTCTTCTGATCCCGGATCTCTCCTTTGAAGACCTGGAAAAATCAGGGGGAGGTCTGGACATGGCCAGGGAGGGACTCTTGCAGGACTTCTTGATGAACTGTTTTATGGGTCGTGGCCTCAACACCATTCTTCTTGGCCTCTGGGCCTGTGCTTCGGCTCAAAAGGGTGGGCAAACAACAGCATTCTCTGGGCTGACAGTACTGACCTCTGCCGCCATCCTGAATGAACTTCCTAAAGACCACCCCTTAACCTCCCTTGCCCTGGTTCTTGATGAGGATGACCTGCGCTATCTTGAATTTATCAACATCATTTCCATGGACAACGGTTTTGCAGTTCGCTATCCGGTTGTCGGTCAATGGATATGCGAACTTTTTTCAGCAGACAAAACAGCTGCGTTCTTTCATGATGCACTCTTTGAGAAACAGAGTCCGCCGCTCACCGTGCTGCCCTTATCCTTTTGGCGTACTCTGTTGTTTTATACCCGTGAATGGAAACTTCCCTTGGAGACGGTGCAACTGTTGTTGTTTGAAAATCATAACGATTTTTTGGGATTTATGGCAAGGATAGAGGATTTCGGGGCTATCGCAGATGGTAAAGAACAGGCCATGCGGTTATTCTGGGACTGGCTTGGACATCAGAAGGGAATTTTCATTCCAAATACAACACAGCTACGCAAAGGCAGCATACTTGAGTCGAGGATTTATCTCTCCATATTCAATCAGAAAACAATCGGTTCGTCCGAGCGGAGTGAATCCTGGCGGCTCCTTGGAAAAGCAGGCCACAAGGTTGACTCCATAGATATCAGGCAGTTATTAAACGAAACAGATGATAATTTCCAGAGTTCAAACACCATGATTATCGGGTTTGAACAGAGCCGAAAAAAACATTTTTCCGGAAAAGACCATCTTGTCTGGATCACAAAGGATGAGTTGCCGCAGTTGCTGGCATCCCCTGAACCCAAAAAAAATTTGCAAACAATCATTTCAGATCAACGTGCATCCCTGAAAGATCGTATCCTCAAGCGGTACAAAGACTCTCAGGCAACACCCATTGATATGTTTTATGGACGGGAGGAGGAAATACGACAGATTGTAAAACGTATTGTTCAGGTGAGCATTCTTGTCACCGGCAGCCGCAGGATAGGCAAGAGTTCCCTGCTCATGTACTTGCAGAATGGAGATCAGGGCTTCAAAAATCGATCCTGCCACTTTATTGATATGCAAGGAGTCTCTGACTATCGCAGTACCCTGACCACTATGGCCGAGGCTCTCTGGCTTCCCGTGCCGGATACCAACAGTGAAGTAGAGGCAGTGGACGCATTACAAAAGCTGATCATGGGGTTCAGCAGCAGCCATGGAATGACTCCGGTACTGCTCCTTGATGAAATAGACCAGTTTTTTTGGTATGATTTCCAAAACGGAGAAAAGGTTTTCCGTGTTTTCCGCAGCCTGGATCAACAGAAAAAGATTCGTTTTGTGGTGGCCTCCTATCTGGATACTGCAGAAAATATCAGGAAAAAGGAAAAAGATCTGAAAACCCTGGTGGAGATGAGCAATAACCACAGAGCCTGTGTGTTCAATTTTTTTGAGGTTGTGCGGCTTGGTGCCATCAGCCTGGAAAATGCCAGAAATCTGGTTAGCAAGCCTATGGCTCAGGCTGGTGTCAGGGTCTCAGATGCGGTTGCCGACTATCTCGTTCGCCAGGCCTTTTGTCTGCCTGCGGCCATCCAATTCAGTTGCATTTTGGCAGCGGATCAGTTAGAAAAAGAAAGCATGGACGAGTTGACCCATGAGATGGTAGGTGCATGCAAAGATCAGGTCATGAAGTTTCTTAAAAAAGATATTATCGGTGCCTTGGGTGAAAAGGAAACCCTGGCCTTACTTGGTCTGCTCTTGACCGGCAAGGGCAAAGCCACGGCCGTGGGTATTGAACGGTTGCTGCATGATTTGCATATTGTGCTGCTAGCTCCAGAGATTGAAAAAATCCTCCTGCCCAAGACCCAGACCGTTATCCTGGACTGGGACGGAATGGTCTTTACCCTCCGGGATGGTATCTATGCAGAGCTTATTCATTCTTCAATGCCCAATGACGAGGACATCAAAATGTATATGGAAAACCAGGCCAGGGCTGTCGGACTCCTGCAAACCCGTGACAGGCTGTCCCGAGTTCGTAAATACCGACCATGAATGATATGACTCTTGACAATACCATTTTAAGTGCATTTTCCTGTGTCTCCCTTGAGGGACGGGATATCCATGACCTGTCCCAATTGAAGGACAGCACCTATGCCCTGTACTGTAATCCCCTGGAGGCGGCATATTTGGTTGATCGTATCAAAGAGATGGAACCGGCCTGGAAGATTGTCCATGCCTTTTCTTCATCGGATATTGAAGATATCCAGCCAGGAGAAATGCCTGTCCTGATCAACCTGACCAAATCCAGAAACACCCGCCCTTCAGTGATTTTTCAACTCAGATCGCATATCCGTGATTTGGCTAAAAAACATAGAGAACTGCAGGCGAAGGCTCCTCTCCTCTTTGTTGCCGACTACCTTGGATATCATCTGCTTTCGCAGATATTAGATATGCAATCCAGCATTGCCAATGGTTGTGATGAGCTGATCCTCTATTGTTCAGCCAACGATACAGCCTCGAATAAAGAACATTTCTGGCTGACCGGGGGACACGGCTCGTGGCTTGAACATATCCGCAAGAACGACCTTGAAACATGTATTGCAAAGCTGACAGGAGCCTCCATGGCTGGTATCCAGGGCAGCCTTATCCATCGTCTGCGCGAACTGACAACTCCGATTGAGAAAGATGAGGAAGATAAAAGACTTCTGAAAGATTACACCCTTGGTTATAAAAATCTGCTGGCTGAACTCTGTATGAGGGTTCCTGGACAAAACCCTTATGGCAGCCCCATGGATCGACAGCAGGCCAGGTGGTCCCGTTATTATTCCTTTTATGAACAGCCCCGTTTGGAACAGGCCTTGTTTATTGAGGGATTAGTGCGGCTGCGCTGGTATGAGGAAAGCCCCTATTTTGTCCTGCGCAGCCCCATACTTCAGTTTATCCTGGGTCGTTTCTCTGTCAACACCGGCTTTACCTGTTATGTGGATCCCTGGCAGGGGTTTTATAGCAACTCTGACCTCCTTGAAGGCTGGCAGGGTTTTTATGGTCACTTAACAAAGCTGAAAGATGAAAAAGAGGATCATTGGAATTTGATCCCCTTTCCCCTGAAAAAAGAAGATATTTAGCGAGTGAACAGCATGACGACAAAATTTGAAATCCCCCTTCGGGAAAACTGGGACGTATCTCCCTGGCAGGTTAAAGAGAACTTTGTTCCCTTTGACCGGGCCGCACAAACAATCCGCCATTTTCTCATGCTCAAGGAAGGCTCTCTGCTTATTTCCGGCCCTAGGGGGGTGGGGAAAACCACGTTAATGCGCTGGCTCAAGAAGGAGTATAAAAATAAAAAAAATCAGCCATCCGGACAACCTGTTGAGCTTATAGAACTTGATGCCTCGGAAATCGGCATTGTTCACGATAATGAAGAGGCGACCCAGCGGGGTATTCTTATTGCGGTTATGGGTCGCTTGCTTGATTGGCTCAAACAGAAAAACGATAACGTAAAAGCTTGTCAGCAACCTGCTACGGAGAAAAAAACGAAAATTTACTGGTTACAAAGGCAATTTCACAGACGTAAAAATCAACAGCAGATTACCGGCAGCAAATCAGATCATGACGAATTACAAAAAGAACTTGATGAAATATTCTGGATGGCTCTGGCCTCAAAATACCAGGAAAGTGCCAGCAATGCGGCAACGGAACAAAATAAATTAAGTGCCAATTTTGGATTCAATCTCTTTGATCTTTTGAAGATAATATTGCCCAATATTTCAATTTCAGCTAAATTAAATGCCAGTACAGTACGTTCTTCCGATGATGCCAAACGAATATTGCTCTCTTTTAGCAATGATATTGGATACATAAAAAGAAGATTTCGGGAATGGCTACAGAAATTTGAAAAGAAGAGTCGATTTTCCCTCCCCACCATAATAGTAGACGAACTTGATACAGTAGCCGACCTGTCAGCAACTGGCTCAGAGGTTGATAAGGAACCAGTGGAAGATGCAGTGGATTTATGTTTCAAAAATGACACGGTGAGAAAAAAACTGCTCTGCGGCTGGAGCAAGGCTCGTCCACAGCATCTGCTCGAGGCCATGGCATCCATGAAAAACCTGTTTACGGTCTGCGGCATTAAATTTATCTTTATTGCCGGCCCGCGGGTACACATGTGCGTGCTTTCCTATGACAACAGCAATGATATCTTTCACACTCTCTTTACCCATCGCCTCTACTTGACCTATCCCTTTGACTGTGAAAATGGACCGGTATATGGCCTGATCAAGCGTCTGCATAAATCGGAAGAAGGAGTAGACAAGAACCTTGTCCACCATCTATCCATGTTTCTTCTTTTTGAAGAGGGGCCATATTTCTTTGATACCAAGAGAGCCCTGAGAACACAGCTCTGCCAGAGCGATGCCAAAGAGGAATGGACAGTTGACTGGAAACCCAATGGGGTCAACACCCTCAAGGCTCTGGCAGGAGAAGCCCTGGTTGAGACCTTTAACGGATGGCGAAAGGAATATATCAGAAGCAATCGTCCGAACCCCTTTGTCATGGACGGGATCTTCCGCTGTCTGCGCGAACACGTCAGGAAGTACATTTTTACAGTACTCAAGGAGCAGGAAGCTAACAGCTCCATTGTTACCCTTAAAACAAGGAAAATTGTTGACACTTCACGCTACTCGATGGTTGGAAGTTCAGAGCTGAGTTTATGTCTGTGCCGCATGCATGCCCTGTACGAAGGGAATCTGAAAAAATTATCAGAGGAAGACGAGGAAGTCAAACAACTTCTCATGCTGGTTAAAAATTTAATAATGGAAAAAATGGTAAGTGTATTTGAACCCCTGGGGTGCCTTATTGAAGATATATCGGAGAAAGGCGAAGAAACTCTCAGAAAACAAAGAATGGAGAACGGCGACGAGACTCTCAGGAAACAAAAGTTCAACCTGCAGGATCCCGAGTCGGAGAAACTCTTTCAATCGTATAAGGCAATGTTGAAGCAGTTTGAGGATGAAAAAAACAAAAGATGAAAAATGGTGTAAGTATTTACTGATAGCAGCAACAGGGGTTTCAAATTTTCTTTTTATATTTTGGCATCCTTCATATTGTCCAGAAAGTAGTCGAAGTCTCCGCTTATCTGACACTTGCTGCCATGCAACACTTGTTGGTGCGCACAGCGCACCCTACAGATAGGTAAGCGCAGACTCCGAGTGCAGACTCAGAAAACATCATGGAAACAGAAGCGTAGGGTGCGCTGTGCGCACCATGACCGTGGTATCCACTGGTTCCCACAGACGGCATCTCGCAGGCTCCGGCTCACTTCTTCATAATATTACTGCCGCTTAGACAGCACCCTGCCCAGGGTTTCCGCAATCCTTTCCATG
>DAOVTM010000142.1 GCA_030633145.1 Desulfobulbaceae bacterium | reverse complement strand
CAGGCAACCGGCACAGGCCTGCATGATATACTTGCCGATATGTACGCCCGAGGCACCGAGCATAATCAGAGCCATACCGTTCTGGGTCACATTGCCGTTTTTGCCCACTCCACCAGCGGCAAAGAGCGGAATTTCGTTCTGACGACCCTGCTTAACCAGTTCCTGGTAACATTCACGCAGGTTGGAGGCAATGGGGTGGCCGGTGGCATCCATGGACACATTATAGGCTGCACCGGTACCGCCGTCAATCCCGTCAATGAGCAGAGCCGAGGCATAAGGATTACGCACCAGATTGTTGAGAACCGACTTGGCAGAGGTGGAACCGGAGATCTTGGGATAGACCGGAACCCGGAAACCAAAGGCCATGGACAGGGTCTGGATCATCTTCATAACACTCTCCTCAATGGAGTAGAGCGTCTGATGCACCGGTGGTGAAGGTAGATCTACGCCCTCAGGCACCCCGCGCAGTCTGGCGATGAGTTTGGAGACCTTGAACCACATCAGCAGTCCGCCATCACCGGGCTTGGCACCCTGACCGTACTTGATCTCAATGGCAGCGGGATCACACTGCATATCCGGGATGGCTCGGATGATCTCATCCCAGCCAAAATAACCGGAGGCAATCTGCAAAATAATATATTTCAGGAAGGGACTCTTCAGCACCCAGGGAGGACAGCCGCCCTCGCCAGTGGCCATGACCACGGGAATCCCCAGAACCTCGTTACAGTAAGCAACCCCCTGGAGGAGTCCCAGCCACATATTGGGCGACAAGGCTCCAAAGGACATGGAACCGATCACAAAGGGAAAAATCTCCCGAGTGGGCGGAATCCATTCACCGGTTTGTGTGCGGCGAAGGAACTCCTCCGGCGGCAGAACCCTGCCCAGAATGGTGTTGGTGCTGAACTCATGCCGTCCCGCATCCAGAGCCGGATCGGTGAGCATGGAGATCCTGCCAAACGAGATACGATCCAATACAGTTTTGCCCGGTGCATTGCGTCGTCCGCCCCGCTTGGGAGCATCACCCTTCTGGTTGAGATGAAACTGGAGGCGGTGTTCGTTGGGGTTGACCTCGGGACCGATGGCCTCGTTGGGACAGACCGAGGAACACATGCCGCAGCCAATACAGACCTTGTCCGGACTGGTGTGCTGGCGGATACCGACAAAATGGCGGTATTCGTTACCCCGCTTCTTTTTCAGGATGTCCAACTTGGGCATTCTCTGCCTGCGGTAGGTCAGATAAATGGCCTGTTTTGGACAGACTGCGGTGCAATTCCCGCACAGGGTACAGCGATCCTCCCGGTGCTTGATGATCCAGGGCAGGTCGCTGTAGGTTAAGCTGCTTGGCTGAGTGTAAACTGATCGAACTGAGACCATATCAGGAGTTCCTTTCTCTCTGGTGGGATAATAACGGTATGTTCACGCATGGGCTGAAAATCAAGGGATGGATCTCGATCCGGCACCAGGGCTTCAACCCCGCACATCTCCGAGGCAATGGCCCAGGCTCCGGGTCGTCCGCCCACTGTGGCCGGGCGCAGTTTTTTCTGATCCATGACCAACATGCAGGTTTCATCCGGCAGGGTGCCGATCACCGCATTGGGTCCGTCAATAATCAGGCGGCGGCAGGTGGTGCGCAATCCCTTGAGAAAGTCTCCCTGGGGATGCACGTCCAGCTCTTCATTTTTAAGCGGGGTGATGACATGCTTGTACAACTGCAAGGGCAGGCCGAGTTTTTTGGTCACATAATGGAGGATATGGGCAAAAACCTCCGAGTCTGACTGGTATCCCACATATCCGGGAATATTCTTCCCCTCCAGCCACTCCTTGATGGGGATAAAGGCGGTATTCTCGCCGTTGGTCATAGTGGCAACCCCCTGGATAAAGAAGGGATGACAGGCATAGAGGTTAATGCCGTAATTGGTATTCTGCCTTCCCTGAGCCATAACCACTCTGGCCTTAATCCGACCATCGTTGAGTCCCAGGGCATCACCCACATCCAGGGGCCAGCCCACCTCCTTGATCATTATTACATCGGACCAGAAGGAAAAAACAGTCAGGTCTCCGCCATGATCCTCGCCATCCTTACGGAGAGCCAGGCGGGTCTGCATCAGTTTTTCTTCCAACTGTGCGGTGGTAAGGTCGGTGGGTTTTCTATAGACCCGGACAATGTACTGAAAACGGTCTTTGGCCTCGACAAGATCAGGATTTACTTCAAAATCATGATCATATCGCTCCTTAAACCCCCAGGAATCCATGGTCTTGTGGAGTCGCTCCAGAGCCTCTTCGGTATGGGCGATACCGGAGAGGATGAGATGCTTATCCTTTTTATATTTGAAATCTTCAAAGCTGACACCGCGCAACAGCAGACCAAGTCCACTGCCATCATACCCCTCCTGCATGGCCTCCATACCAACCAGGACTTCATACGGAGAAAAGGGGGTATCTGCGGTTTTCAGGGCTAAACGACACATAATTTACTCCTGGAAAATCGACACGTTAATCGATACATTAAAAAACTCATATTATTTTTTATCCAGTGGGACGCAGGCAAAAATAAAGAAAAGAATCTTGCTGCCAGCACATGGATAAAGAGAAGAAAGTACAGAAAAAGTACTTTTTTGTCAAGAAATATAAAAGAGGAGCCTGAACTTGAAAAACTGATGGAATTGTCTTGAGTATTCCGATAATATGATACAGGTTCTCCTGTACAATCATTTGCAATACTATACAATTACCGCAGCATCCGATCCAAATTTTCTTGCGCATCCTGTAACAAAGGATCTATTTGCAGTGCCTGCTGATAACTCGTCACTGCTGCTTTTTCTTTTCCCTGCCTTTCATGGACAACACCGAGATTGTTATGGGCAACCGCGAGATTATCCCGTAGTGCAACTACTTCCAGCAAATCCTCTTCCGCTTTTGCGAATTGACCTGTGCGCAGCAGAAGTACGCTTCGGTTATAGAGATTTTCAACATGATTCGGTTCCATCTCAAGTGCTCTATTATAATGATCCAGAGCCTGTTTCATTTCCCCTTGAGCTACCAGCTTGTTGGCCAGCCTCCCATGATCTACAGCATTTATTGGTTTACCTTTTTCCTGCCAGGCTAACACTTTACTGAGGTTAATTTTAGCCCGCCAATAGTCGGGTCGTATTTTCACAGCAGCTTCATAATACTTAACAGCTAATTCCGTCTTGCCCATTTTTGTATAACAGTTTGCTATATTGTTATATGTGTTTGCATCACCGGGACGAAGCTCTATAGCTCTCTGGTAATGGGTGAGTGCCTCTTCATATTGCCCATCCTGTTCCAGATAATAGGCCAGACTTTCATGGGGTCTTGCCTTGTTTGGAGATTTATTTACGCTGTCCTGCCAGAGTGTCACTCCACTGCTCCAAACAATATTCCTCTGGTACGTCCAGATGGAATTAAGACAAAATACAGCTATTACAGTCAGGATGAAAACTCTCTTGCTTTGACAAAAAAACATTACCGCATAGACCAGACCGGCAATCAACATCATCGAGGGAATATACGTTCGGTGGTCAAACATTATATCCAGAGGAATTATAGTGGATTCTATTAACAGGTTAAGAAAAAACCAAACAATCCCAAAGGATAACAGGGGAAATCTGCGGGCTGTAATACCGCTCAAGCCCAGCAGGCCGACCACTCCTACCAGGCTGAAGAACGTAGAAGGCGGAGAAAACAGGGAAAATGATAAAAGAATGTCATGATCAATGTTTAGCCTTGCAGGATGGGGAAAAATGATCTGAAAAAGGTACAAAAAAATAACTCTTGATTCCGTCATGAGTCGTTGCGCAGGTGTAAAGTCGGATCTTGCATACCAAGTTTCTAAACGGAGCAGTGGATGTCCTCCCATATAAAAATAGGAAAAAATGAAAAACAGGACAAAGACGACAATGAACGCAGGCAGAAAAGAGCGGAGCCATTTGCGATTCAATTTCTGAAAAAAGAACCACTCATACAACAGGAAAGTAAAGGGCAGGATTGCGGCATTGGGTTTGGAACCAATGGCCAGCATTGAGGCAATCAGACAGCTACAGCTTAACAGAATTTTCTTTTGAACAGTTTTACTGATCCGGGTTCGGACATATAACAAAATGGCCAGCAGGTAGAAAAAAGCTGCCAGACTGTTCATGCGCTGAACAATATAAGTGACTGACTGAACATGGAGAGGGTGTACGGCCCAAAGCAAAGTCGCCACAACCGGTAGCCACTTATAGTTACCGGTATTTCCCTCTGTTCGCAACAGTGCTGTAGTCTCCTGCAGGAGATAATACAGCAGCATTGCCGTACAAATATGAATCAACAGGTTCATACCTCTGAACCACATGGAAGACAGACCGTGCAGATAATGATCCAGCGCAAAGCTGAGCATCACCACCGGGCGTGCCTGCCCGAGTACATCTTTGAGCGTAGGATATGACAACTCTGTTATCTGAATGCGTTTATTACGCTCAAGATTATCGGTATCGTCAAACAAAAATGGCCCGTTTAATGCCGGTGCATAGAGAAAAAACAACAATATTGTCAATACAATAAACAATACGAACGGTTCAAATTGTACGTTCCATGATTGGGGTGAACAGAAGTTGCCCTTTAATGACTTCAAACCTATTAACTCCGCTATAAAAAAATATCTTGACTAAATAATGAAAACATGATAGAGATATTATCTCTCAAATTCAAGCAGAATAACCTCTTTATTACCATCCCGTCATGATTGATACCCTCTTGCCATCAAAATGCCTTTCAGCAACGGTTCTCATCGTTTCATTGAAAAACGATGAGTGAGTTAAGCGAGCCTCTACGCAGTGTCTTTACCTCAAGCCTGCCCATTATTCTGAATCAACTCGGTATATCCCTTGCCGTTTCTACCTATCAGGCTGGCAAGGTAATTCTCATTCGTGAAGACCAGGGAAAAATCAATACCCATTTCTGCAATTTCAACAAACCCATGGGCATTGCCGTAGCTGGTTTACGCCTGACCGTGGGAGGCAGGAATACGGTTTGGTATTATCGCAATATGCCTGCCCTTGCTCCCAAGCTCAAGCCACAGGGCAAACATGATGCCTGTTACCTGCCCAGACGAGTACATTTCACCGGAGATATCGATATCCATGAAATGGACTCGTGGTGGATATTCGCAACGGTGAGACTGTAGGGTTCCTCCGCTTTGAAAGCGGGGTGCAGGAGATTTTTGCCGTAAGTGTCCTGCCCACCAGGTTTCCTGAAATGCTGGACAGTGACCATGAACGTTTGAACGACTCCTATGTTGTACCGGATGAGGCACTTGTTGATGTGCCTGATACCTTGCAGCAAAAAGGATAGAGATGCGACAACCATTGAATAATAATTTAACTCAAGGAGAGAGAATGAACAAAAAAACAAAATGCCTGCCGGGTAAAAATAACTGGCCGATATGGTCGGCGGCTTTGGCACTGGCTATTGGGAGTACGTTAGTTCCAGCTAAAACGACAGAGTCAGCAAATATTACAGTTGACATCAACGGTAACTGCGCTTTGGAAGATGCTATCAACTCTGCAAATGCTAACCTGGCCAGCAACGGTTGTATAGCTGGTGACTTTATTATTTCTGATACCATTACTCTTGAAACAAATGTAATAAGCACTGCCCCGGTATATGGCACTCCGCCTGACACTTCAACTCCCCCTCCAGTCATAGCTGCGTTTCCAGTGATCACCAGTGATATTACTATCGAAGGGGGAGGACATACAATTGACGGCATGGGGACAGGACCTGTGCTACTAAATGAGGGTTATCTAACTATTAACCAAGCAATCATTACCGGAGGTAATAATCAATCTATAAATAAAGGAGGCGGCGGTATCGCTAACTCTAATAGTGGAACCTTAACTTTAACAAATTCCACTATTCAAAATAATCATGTGACAAATAATTCTTTGGGTGGCGGTGGAATATATAATACAGGCATCCTTAGCCTGGAAAATTGTACTATCACTGGTAATAGTGGAGATTCCGGCGGAGGTATTTACCACGGTGGAAATGCAACAGCCAGCATTGACAAATCAACTGTTAGCGGCAATACCAGTTTATGGTCAGGTGGTGGTATTTTTAGCAATGCGTCTTTGTTAGTTAACGATTCATCAATCACTGGTAACACTGTTACTTCAGGAGATGGTGGCGGAATTGCAAGCCGGGGTGATTTAACCGTTGACAGCTCCACAATCAATAATAATGAAGCCAATGATAGTTTAGGCTACCCAAGCGGTGGCACGGGAGCGGGAGTTTCATGCTCAGACATAATGCCTTCTGCAAACAACGTTATCACCAATAGTACAATAAGTGGGAATACAGCAAAAATGAGTGGTGGAGGAATTCGTACTCATAGCTGGTACGGCGGTAGCCCGAGCGTACAACTAATCAACAGTACAATTACTGGTAACTCTGTCACAGATCCTGCAAGCAGCATAGGCGGAGGCATCTCTGTTCATAACTACGGAACCGTTTCATTAAAACGTAGCATAGTATCCGGTAACAGCACGGCAAGAAATGTTGGTGCTGAGACCTATGATGCCCCTAACGCAACTATCTTGGCTGACGCACACAATGTTTTTGGACATAACGGCTTAACCGACGGGGAGGCTTTTTCCGGTCAATTTATACCTCTTACCCCCCCAAACTCCAGTGACCTGTGTGCTACAAATGGAGGAGGACTCAACCCTGCCCCGTCGATTTCGGAAATAATTGACCCGGTACTGAAAAACAACGGTGGATCGACACAAACCCATGCTCTTGTATCCGGTAGCATAGCCATTGATCTCGCCCCTGATTGCGGTACACCACCTGTGACCAGTGACCAGCGAGGCTACCCAAGACCAATTGGGCAAGGCTGTGATTCCGGTGCGTATGAATATACTCCTTCCACCAATAACAGCTTTTTATCGGCAGTCAACTTTTTACTCCTGTCTAAGCCGCCAACGACAAACTAACCAACAGACGAACAGGCTCTTCGGAGCCTGTTTGTTTACCTCATTATTGGAGTGGATATACGGAAAAGATCGTGACTATAAGGAAACTCTTGACCAATGCCAATCAGGTATGCTTTCAATAGTTTTTCGCCTGCCTGCTGACAGTGAAAACAGACTGTATCATACGGAACTTCATCGGAATTGAGGTTATTATCCGCATTCAGCAGGTCACTCCCGGCTTTAGCAAGCCATTGTCTCGCTATTTCCAGGTGTTCTGACATAAAGGGTTTTTCCTTCTTTTAATACTCTTGACACAAAAGAGAAATGCGATTTTTTACCTTTTGCGATTTCTTGAGGTGTGTACATGAGCAGATCCATGCCAAATGGATACGGGTTAAACAACTTGTACAGTTTACGGCTGCGTTTAAATCTGGGCAAACTGCTTTCTGCGATAATCATCAGATCAACATCGCTGTTTTCGCCGGCATCCCCACGAGCATAAGAACCGAATAAAATTACTTGCTCGGCATCAGCCTCAATGCCGATTCTTGTTGCAACCTGCTTTATTTTATTCTGATCAATCATGGTTTAACCTGTGATAGCAGCCTTCAAATTGACCTTCTTGTTTGCCTTACGACAAACCATTAGTGCGCACAGCGCACCCTACTCTACAGTGAACGGGTTGCGATAACAGGGCTAATTAGATTTGTTTGCCGAATCCCCGATGCGCTATTGATTCTGAGCCATTTCAACCATGGTTTCCAACCGTATCAGCCGATCATTTATTCCCCGGATATCTTGATCCATCCGATCAACCTTGTTAATAAGACCCGTTAATTTTTCATTCAACAGGATACCGGCCTTTAACGCATCAACGACTTTTCCACTGATACCCATTTCAGACATCGTAAACGTATCGTACAAAAAGGTAAATATCTGGACATTACTTCGTTCCTGACGCACGGGAAAAGTTATCACTCAGACTGACAGAATGTCCAATTATTCCTTATAACACTGTTACTTCGACAAAAAGCAAAAAATACATCGGCATTTTTACGAGGTCTGCATTTATTGTTGCTCCAGCATGTCATGAGTAGAATCAAGACGTTTTTCAATTGCCTCTATCTTTGTAATCACTTCCTGAGTTGTTTCTATCATGGTATCAGCAAGGAGTTCCAGCACATCGGTATCACTTGAGTTTTCACCATCAAAGGCATCGACCGCCTCACGCACTACCCTTGCAAAAGAAACTTTTTTGCTTTGCGCTAGCCGATCAACTTTTTGAATCATACTTGGCGGCATAAACACCGGCTTTTTCAACATTACTTCCTGATGAATGGATGCAGCCATCATACACCTCCAATTATTTTGTCAAAAGCTTTACTCTGGTTCCCAAGCTCCAGCTTCTCTCATACCTATGAAAGCTGGATCTTTCAAGATATAGTTACCAAGCTGGAGCTTGGGAACCAGGAGAATATAAAAAAGCCTATAATGAACAAATACTGACAGATATCAGAATCACAATACCTACAATTGTACAGATGTTCGGACATCGCCCCCTCCTATCATCATTAGTAACACCTGTAAAAGCATTTATTGCGTTTACCCAGCGCACTCATGATATCACTGCTCCGCCCCCCTCTGGGAGATAAATCTGATGTGCAGCCAAATCTTCCATAGTTTCCTGATACGAACTCAACAGTCCTGTCGCTACAGCTCGCTTTAGAACATCGCTGGTAAATACTGAAATGATTCCCAATGCGTGGGCTTCGTTACGTGCCTTTTTATCATCAAGCAGGACGATATCCGGCTGTAGCTCCATCGCCAAATTCAAGACACCCTGCTCTCCTGCACCCAGTACACGTGAAAAGTGTTGATGTACTGTTGGAGGCAGCACAGTGATGAACGTGTCAATGGCTGTCTGTATGCGATTTCGCTGCGGTTGATAACTATTTTGAACAACGGTTTCTTGAAAGACCGCCTCCGGGATGGTAATAATCCCAAACATCTGCTGGAGAATCTTCAACTGATCAATACTGGATAGCGCAACGAGTGGACTTGAGTTTGAAATGACATTCATTTGCGTGCTGATTCAATAACATCCGTAAATTGCTGGTAACTCTCCTGAAGTTCATCGGTGGTCGCATTAATAAAAGATAAGCCTTTTTGACCAAGCAATGCAAAGAAATCAGTATAAGTAATATCGAGTAATCTGGCGGCTTCGCCAAGACTTATTGTCCCGCTCTGTCGCTGTTCAATGACAAAATCTTCATAGATTGTGCGCTGAATGTCCTCTTCAGATTCAAAATAGCAAGCAAGTTCATCAGGAATATGT